>JBBSDR010001519.1:0-2325 GCA_038240465.1 Gemmatales bacterium | reverse complement strand
CCAGACTTCGGGCAAGCAAGGCACCCGAAGTCTGGCGACTTCGGCTACGAGTGATCTTCTTTCTTCAACGAGCCGATAGGAAGCTAAACTAGTGGACAAATGCACCTGGCCAACAGTCTGTCCACCCCATGAACTGTAGTAAAATCGAGCGCCGAACTTTCGGCGATCCTCCCTTCTTAGCTTCTTATCGGCTCGTTGTTTGTGAAGACGTGCCGGTTCCGTTATCGCCGCGCCGTTTGATTCTTCGCGATCGCAGCCTTCAGCCTGTCCACCTTCTCGGAGATGGCATTCACGGCGTTGATCGCGGCGTCCAGCGCGGCCTTCTCCCCAGCAGCCTTTGTCTGGGCCACCTTCAGCGCCGCTGTTTTCGCCTCGATCAATTTTGGCCCCATTGTCACCAGGGCCTGCGCGTCCGTCGCGTTCTTCATCGCGGCCGCATAAGCATCCGTCACCGGCTTCACTTTCGTCGCCAGTTCTGTCGCCGTTTTCTGTGCGGCCGCCAGGTCCGCGTTCACCTGGTTGGACAGTTCACGCGCCTTTGCCAGCGCCGCTTGCAGGGCCTTGTCAGTCGGGGCCTTGGCCGCCTCCGCCTGCACTTTGCCGACGGCTTCCGCCAGCACCTTCGCCAGCAGTTCCTTGGCCTTTACCTCGCTCTGCGCGCCTGGCACCTCCGCATTCGCCTTATCGACGGCGGATTTCGCCGCGACGACGGCCTCGTTTGCCGCCTTGACTGTCGCTGCTCCCTCGGTGACTGCTTTCTGTGTCGCGGCCAACTCAGCATTGGCCTTGTCGAGCGCGTCCTTCGCTGCCTTCGCCGGAGCAATCAGTGCGTCGCGTTTCGAGGCCGCCGAGATCAATTCCTTCACCGCGAGTTCGAGTTGCTCTCCCGTCGTCGGCGGGTTGGCCGTCAGCGATCCGACGGCCTTGGCGTCCGCCGCCAGCCAAACGCGAACCTGGCCGGTCCAGTCGCCGGCGATGACGCGAGCGTTGTCATGCGTGATCGTCGCCTTCAGGCCAAGATCGGGAAACGCCTCGAAGACTCGCTGCTGAGCCCCGTTGCCATCCCACAGTTTCGTGATGCGGTCGCGGCCCGTCGAGACCAGCCGGCCATCGTGACTGTAACGCACCGAAAGGGTGCCGCCGCCGTGGCCGCCCCAACTGCGAATCTGGCCGCCGTTCTCCATCTCCCACAGCCGGATCGTCGTGTCCTCGCTCGCCGACGCCAGGACGTTCGAGTCCATGCGCCAACTGACCTCGCTGATGCCGCCCGTGTGGCCGCGCAGAGCGAAATACTCGCGCGCCGTGTGCGCCTCCCAGACGAACAGGCCGCCGTTGCGGTCGCCTGTCGCCAGCAGCACACCGTCGGGGCTGAACTCCAGCGTCGTGATCCAGTCGGTGTGCTTCTTCACCTCGTGCGTCTGCTTGCCGTCCTTCGTCGAATAGAGGCGGATCATCTTGCCGGGTCCGCCCAGGGCGATCTGCGTCTGATCCGGGCTGATGTCGGCCGCAAGGATACTGTCGTACTCCTCGCCGACCTCGATGATGCGCTCGCCCGTCTTGACGCTCCAGACGACCACACGGCCCGACTTGCCCGAGTGTCCGCCGGCGGCCAGTAAGAGCGAGCCGTTGCGGCTGAATTTCAGCACCTGGGCCGTTCCCTCGGGGAAGGGCAGCACGCCGAGCATGTCGCTGGTGTCGCCGTTGTACAGCACGATCTGCTTCTGTCCGGCGATGGCGACCAGCGGCGACCAGGGATTGCTCGCCAGGGCCGTGATGGCGGTGTCCAGTTTCGTGCGAACGATCGGCTCCATACGCAGGTTCGCGGAGGGCATCGGCGGCGGACCTTGTGGCCGGCCACGCACGATCGACGTCAAGCCGATGTCGGTCTTCGGCTTGTTGACGACGATGGGCTTGCTGCCGGAGTTCTCGGGAGCGCCGCCCTGAATCCAGCGCTCGACGAGGGCGAGTGTCTCGTCCGGCAGTTTCGGCGACTTGGGCGGCATCTCCGGTTCCTGCTTGTGAGACATGAGCCGATGGAGCAGGCTTTTTTCAGGATCGCCCGGCAATACCGCTGGCCCGGACGAACCGCCCTGCATCACGTTGAGGTAGGTGTGCAGAGTCAGGCCGCCGCGCTTCTTGTCCTGGCCGTGACAGTTGAGGCACTTGTCCTTGAAGATCGGCAGGACATGCTCTTCGTAGGTGATCTTCTTTTTCGGGTCCGCGCCCAGGGCGACAACGGGAACCAGAGCGAACCAGACGATCGTATAGAGTGCGCGTTTCATGGCGTCCAATGATACAGGGTGAATGTCTTGCCGCTTGCGGCTT
>JBBSDR010001518.1:0-2327 GCA_038240465.1 Gemmatales bacterium | reverse complement strand
GGGTTGGTGTGGGGGGGCCCCCCCTCTACGCCGACCGCGCCAACCCGTTATTTCGCCGTCGGTCCTTAGCGGTCTTTCGCGGGTTGCGGACCAACAGTCAGTTCCTTGTGCAGAGTCGCGCTCGAGGTGGCCCGGGCGGAGACAAAACCGGCGGCCGCACACTTCTTGAAAAAGGCATCGGAGGTTGGCGCGGTTTCCTTGTAGCCCAGGGCAAACACGGTGGCGCGTCCGCTCCGCTGAATCTCGCCCAGCTCTTTCTCCTTGAGTCGCGACCACTCATCATTGCCGGCAAAGGCGTTCTCCCACAGAACACCATCGGGGTTCTCGGGATGACCCCGGGCGAGGGTGAGGCCCTCGATTTCCTTCCCCGTGGCGTCGCCAACGAACACTTTCACGCCGATCAGGTTCAGCCCCCGGTTTTGCACCACATATCCGGCGCGGTTCCGGCCCTTGACGGCACGGATCAGCGATAACATCGCCTCGACGCTGTCGATTCGGCGTGCAAGCGTCCACTCCTTGCGCGTGATGTACAGATCGACGGTGTCCACGGTATCGAGGAACAGGCCGTGGACGCCAAGGGCGTAGAGCCTCTGGGCTTCGGCCAGGATGTAAGCCCGCCAGGCATCGCCGAGGACATCGATGTAACGCGACTTGAACTGTGCATTGCGGCCGAGCGTGAGTGATTCCAGCATGGTCAAGCGCACCGAATCTTTGGGGCGTTCGGCGAGGTAGCCCTGGAGAAACGTCCGGAATGCCTTCTCGTCCAGGTCGTTCAACTCGCCGATGCTGAGGTATGCCAGCACCTTGGCCCCGGTCTCGTCGGCCTTCTTGAGTAGCTGATGGAGTTCGGGTTTTGCGAGGGCGCGGGTCTCCACGACAACAATCTGACCGCGAGACAGTCGCATGGTCATCTGCTTCAGAATTGCCGGATCGCTGCCGTAGTAGAGTTGAAAGCTCGCCGGTTGAAAGCGGCGCGGTTCCTGACCGTTGAGGCAGGTGAGAAGGAAAGGGAGGAGCAAGGTCGGGAGGATGATGTGCCGGCAAATCATGGGAAAGAGCTTCCAGGGGACGCGGTTCCGTTTGAGCGTTGGGCAGTGGGAAAGGGAGAGAGCCATTCCGCTCGCGACAACGGGGAGGGAGAGGAATGGCCCTCTCCCTTTCCCCACTACCCTTACAACTTCAGCAGTCGCCGCGCCTCGTCCTGGCCCGGCGCCGAGTAGCCGTAGGCGCTGGCCGTCACACGCGCCAGGCCGACCACATAGCGCCACTTGAACGCCGGCCTCGCCGCGCGGAACTCCTCGCTCGTCGTCTGATAGAACTTCTCCGCATGCAACGCGCCATCCTCGCTGACCGCGTAGCGCAGCAGCAGATCGAACACCGCTCGCTCCGGCAGCTTCTTCGCTCCGTAAGCCGCCACCGCCGCGCTGGCCAGGGCCTGGTCCTTGTTGCGAATCGCGTCTTCGACTTCTTGCAGCAGCGTCTTCGCATCCGTTCCCTTGACGCGCTCGCTCGCCTCGCTGCGCGGATACGGCTCCCACTTGAGGAACTCGCCGCCGCGCGAGATGCGATCGTGCGCCACCTGCCAGGCACCGAGGATCAGGCAGGCCAACTTGTTGCGCGGTCCGGCCACGCGCGACAGGTTGCGCCAGGCGTTGGCCGAGTCGCAGCCGTGAACGCCGATCGAATCGCCATGAACGCTGCCGAGCGGCTTGTTCGGCTGGACCTCACCGGCACGCCGGCCGCTGTCGCGCAACACCAGTTGATTCGCGGCCAGCGTCAGCGCCTCGCCGACAGTCGCCGGCGCGAATCCGTCCGCCAGCGCCTCGGCCACGGCCTGGGCCGCATCGGCGGGATTGCTCTTGAAGATCGTGTCCGCCAGCTTCTCCAGCCACTCGTCCGAAGCGGCCGGAGACGCCAGCCGGGGACGCGGCTTCATGGCCCTTTCGAGCAGTTCCGGTAGGGCCTTGCGGGCCGCGGCGAAGTAAGCGCTGTAGCGCGGCGACTCGTTCTTGACGCAGTAGCGCACCGATTGGCGCAGCAGCGTGTGGGCGTGTTCCTGGCCGACGACCGGCAGCAGGTCCCAGGCGCGATACGGCAGGACGATACGATGCACGTCAAGGCAGTCCTCGACGGCGTAGAGGAGTTCGTCGAGGGCGGCCTCGGGTCCGTTCTTGGCCACGGCGGCGAAGGTCTTCTCGGCTCCGTCCACGTTCTTGTTCCTGACATCCGCGAGCAGTTTCTCACCCGCATGGACGCCCTCTGCGAGAGAGGCCGCCTCGACCGGATGCAGCACTTCCCTGGCGCGCCCGCCCATTTCCTGGGCGCGC
>JBBSDR010001517.1:0-2327 GCA_038240465.1 Gemmatales bacterium | reverse complement strand
CCGACGCGCTCCGCTCGAAGACTCGCGTCGCGGCTAACCGGCCGGAACTATCCATGAACCTCGCTGTCTTTCTTCCAAACTGGATCGGTGATGCCGTGATGGCGACGCCTGCCCTGCGAGCCATCCGCCGGCACTTCGCCGACGTCCATATCGCCGGCGTGCTGCGGCCTTATGTCGCTGATGTTGTCGCGGGCAGCGATTGGCTCGACGAGATGATCTTCGCCGATGGCAAATCGTGGGCGCAGTCCATTCCCGCTGTCGCCTGGCAACTGCGACGGCGCAAGATCGACCTGGCGATTCTCTTCACCAACTCGTTTCGCACCGCCCTGATTGCCCGGCTCGGCGGCTGCAAGAGACGTATCGGCCAGGCGCTTCATGGACGCTCATTCCTGCTGACCGATGTCGTGCCTTTCCTCCGCGATGCTCGTGGCAAACGACTGCCCAGCCCGGCGATCGATGCCTACAACCTGCTCGCCGAGCGCGCCGGCTGTCCCCCTCCCGGTCAGCTCATGGAACTGTTCACGACGGTCGCGGATGAGGTGGCCGCCGAAGAAGTCTGGCAACGCGAAGGACTCGACCGTTTCGCGGAGGTGATCTGTCTCAATCCGGGCGCGGCCTTTGGGGCCTCGAAGCACTGGCCGAGCGAGTATTTCGCGCAGTTGGCCCGCGACCTGGCCCGGCAGCGCGGCAGCGGCGTTCTCGTGCTGTGCGGGCCGTCCGAGCGCGAACAGTGCCGGCAGATCGTCGCCGGGGCGGATCATCCTCTCGTTCACGGCCTATCCGAGCATCGCCTGTCGCTCGGACTGACGAAAGCGTGCGTGCGCCGGGCCGATTTGCTGATTACGACCGACAGCGGCCCCCGGCACTTCGCCGCCGCGTTCGACCGCCCTGTCCTCTCGCTCTTCGGGGCCACGCATATTGCCTGGACCGAGACGTACTTTCCGCGTGCCGTTCATTTGCAGAAGAAGCTCGATTGCGGCCCCTGTCAGAAGCGAGTCTGTCCACTGGGACATCACCGCTGCATGAAGGAACTGACGCCCGGTCAGGTCTTCGCCGCCGCCGTTCACCTGCTCGCCGCGCATCCGGCCCAACAGCGAGAACCAAAAAGATCCACAGCATGATCCGCATTGCGCGATCCTCTCGATGGCTGATCAATCCTGCCCATGCCACGTTGCTGCATCGGGCGGGGCTGCATGAGGCGCGCGACGTCCTGGCGCTGCGTCAGGAAATCGTCAGCGGTCATCCCGATCGCCAGGTCAGCCGCGTCGAGATTGCCGGCGTGACGGCGTATCTGAAGCGCGAGCATCGTATCCCGTGGCGCGAGCGAATTCGCAACCTGTGGGCCGGGTTTGGCCTGGCGTCGAAATCCTGGCGTGAAGCGCAGGTGCTGCGCACCCTGGCTTCTCGATTCGACGGCTGTCCGGAATGGATCGCGACGGGGACGTTGCCGGATGGGCAAGCGTTCGTCCTGGTGCGCGAGGTGAACGGAGCCGTGCCGCTGCCTTGCCTGCTCGATGATTCGGCCGCGCGCCGACGGCTGGCAAGCGAACTCGGACACGCTCTCGGCCGGCTGCACGCCTCGGGTGCGATTCATGGCGATCTGTATGCGAATCATGTCCTCATCGTTGCCGAGACTCTGCAGCCAGTCTTCCTCGACTGGCAGCGCGCGAGCCTCAGAAGCAAGCAACCCTGGCGCGACCTTGCGACCCTGGCGGCCACGCTGCCGCCGGAAGTCCTGACATCGGAGATCCTGCGCAGTTTCCTTCGTGCCTATCGGGACACGCTTGGGGACATTCCCCTGTCACTGGCGCAAACCCTTGACGCCGTTCGCCAAGAAGTGAAGCGTTTGCGACAGCGCCGCCACGTCCGGGCCAAGGCGGCTCTACCGGCAGACTTCCCTTCGCAAAGTCTGCTCTGTCTCGATGGCGACGCCCTGCGAGTGACAGCGGCATTCCGTTCTCTCTGGCCCGAATCGTCGCCGGAGTTCTTGCTCGGAACAGACGACGAGGACTGCGACGTCGCGCTGCCGGATGGAGGGCGCGGCCGGCTTGTCCGTCGTTGTCATCGGCTCTCGTGGCGCGAGCGGCGCGGCACAGCGCGGCGAATGTGGACCTCGCCCGAACGACTGCAAATGAACCTGCTCAACCGCCTGGAGCGATTCGGCATCGAGGCCCCCCGCGTCCTCGCTGCCGGCGAACGTCCTCTCCCCGAGCATCGCGTCCGGGCCTTTCTGCTGACGAGACTGCCAGCCGATGCGTCTCCCCTGGATCAGTGGTTGTCGCGGAACCACGATAATGAAGCGAGAAACAATATCCTCCGCGCGGCTG
>JBBSDR010001516.1:0-2332 GCA_038240465.1 Gemmatales bacterium | reverse complement strand
CCTGTCTCGTCGTGCAATCCACCTGCCTGCTCGCGCAGCTCAAGAAGGAGAAGGGCGTCTGGACCGATGCCGCCGATTCGACACTGCCGCCTGACTTCAAGGTGCAGGGCGAGTACGCCGGCGACAAGCTCGGCTGTCAGGTCATCGCGCTCGGCGGCGGGCATTTCCAGGCCGTCGTCTATCCCGGCGGACTGCCCGGCGACGGCTGGGACGGCAAGAACAAGATCCTGATGGACGGTAAACTCGATGGCGACAAGGCCACCTTCACCCCCACCACCGGCAAGCGCAAGTACAAGGGTCAAAAGCCAGAGGAGTTCTCCGCGACATCGAAGTTCCCGCCCGCTGGCCAGAAGGAGTACACGGCCACGATCGGCGGCGACACGCTGAGCGGCAAGACCGAAGACGGCAAGACCTTCGAGTTGAAGAAGACGGTCCGCAAAAGTCCGACCCTGGGCATGAAAGCGCCCGAGGGCGCGACCGTCCTGTTCGACGGCACGAACACCGATGAATGGAAGGGCGGCCGGCTCGACCAGCAGACGAAGACCCTCAACACCGACGGCCACGACATTTCGTCGAAGAAGAAGTTCAACAACTACACGGTCCACGGCGAGTTCATGATTCCCTATCGGCCCGACGCGCGCGACCAGGGCCGCGGCAACAGCGGCTTCTACATGGTCCACATGTACGAGGTGCAGGTGCTGGACTCGTTCGGCCTCGACGGCAAGAACAACGAGTGCGGCGGCATTTACAGCAAGGTCGATTGCAAGGTGAATGGCTGTTTGCCGCCGTTGACCTGGCAGACGTATGACATCGACTTCACCAACGCGGTTCGCGAGGACGGCAAGAAGGTGAAGAACGCCCGGATCACGGTGAAGCTCAACGGCATCGTGGTCCAGGACAACGTCGAGATCACGGGAGTGACAGGCGGGTCGCGTAGCGAGCCGGAAGGCACGCCGGGACCGTTCATCCTTCAGGGCCACGGCAACCCGCTGCAGTATCGCAATATCTGGGTTGTCGAGAAGAAGGATTCGTCGAAGAGCGAGTGAATGAGTTTCTGTACCAGCCCCGAGCGCAAGCGAGGGGTTTCTTCTCAACACCCCGCGCTTGCGCACGGGGCTGGTACGGAACCGAACCGGAGATTTCCTCATGCTCAGTCCTCGTCTCGCGGCCCTCATCCTGCTCGGTCTCACCGCGCCGCTCCGGGCCGCGAACGAGTTCCAGATCACTCCGGCAACCGCAACTCTCGAAGGCAACTTCGCGCGCCTGCAACTCGTCGTCAGCGCCTGTGACGCGAAAGGGGCAGTCAACGAACGATCCGCGGACCTGACGCATCGAGCGACCTATCAATCCGCGCGTCCCGACGTCGTCACCGTCAACTCCACCGGCCAACTCCTCGCCGTCAACAACGGTCAGGCGGTCATCAGCGTCACCCACGACGGCATGTCGCACACCGTCCCTGTCACCGTCAGCGGCATCACTCCGGCACCGGCGGTCAGCTTCACCGATCAGGTGCTGCCGATCCTGGCGCGCGCCGGCTGCAATGCGGGAGCGTGTCACGCGGCGCAGTACGGCCAGGGCGGTTTCAAATTGTCGGTCTTCGCCTCCGAACCGCACAACGATCAACCGGCCATCGCCCGCGCTTCGCTGGGCCGGCGCATCTGTACCACGGACCCGGCCCGCAGTCTGCTGTTGCTCAAGGCGACCGGCGTCGTGGCACATGGCGGCGGCCGCCGGCTCGAACCCGGCTCGGTCGAGACGCGCATCCTCGAACAGTGGATCGCGCGCGGCGCTCCGATCGCTGGCGGCGATTCCAAACCGATCGCCGATCTCGAAATCTGGCCGACGCGCCGGGTCGGCGACGTCGGACTGACGCAGCAACTCCGCGTCTTCGTGCGGACCAGCGACGGCAAACAGCGCGACGTCACCCCCTGGGCGAAGTTCGACAGCACTGACGAGGGAGTTGTCCGCGTCTCGCCGCAGGGCGTCCTCCAGACAGTCGGCCGGGGTCAGGGCGCGGCCATGGTCCGCTTCGAGGGCCATGCCCGCATCAGCCAGGTCGTCGTGCCGTATGCCAGTTCCGTCAAACTGGAAGGATGGGTCGATCACAACTTCATCGATAAGCAGGCTCGCGTCAAGTTTGAGGAGATCGGCATTGTTCCATCGGGGCTGTGTGACGACGCCACCTTCCTGCGCCGGGCTTACCTCGACGCCATCGGCACGCTGCCGACTCTGGAAGAGACGAAGGCATTTCTGGGGGATTCGCGAACCGATAAACGAGCGCAACTCATCGATCGTCTGCTGGGGCTGACGGGCGACCCGACCAAGGATCTCT
>JBBSDR010001515.1:0-2336 GCA_038240465.1 Gemmatales bacterium | reverse complement strand
TGGAGCGCAGCCACAGTGGCATGATTGGTCGTGGTGCCCATTGGAACGAAATTGCCCGAATACTGATGAGCGCGAACAGGACGACGTTCACAAGCGGCAAGGATGTGACCATCCAGTGACGGATATTGAAGTACAGCGTGGCAGACAGACAGAGGTAGAGGACCGCGACCGGGAGGTCGGCGCACGCGGCCGGCAGGGCCAAGGCCAAGAAAGGGAAGAAGTAGCGCTCCCGCATCTCCGTCTCGAGCATGAAGAATCCGAGCGCAATGCAACTGGCGACGAGCCAGAGCGCCGTCCACCGCCGTGCCCGGGATGGGTGCCTCCGCAGCGACAGAAGCAGCAGCCCGCAGTAGGAAAAGAAGGCGAGGAAACCGATGATCCTGGCCGAAAGCCCAAACGCACCATACTGAAGATCCGACAAGGTCCTGGCCCGATGACCGAACGCCAGCCACCAAACGTTGTACGCGCTGGCCGAGAGCGGCGTGATAAGCCCGACGACTCGGGCATACATGCTCCAGATCAGGCCGAGTTTGAGCGAGAAGATGAATGGCGACAGGACTGCCGCGACGGCCATTCCCGCCCCCAACATCGCCTTCCACGCGCGGTTCCATGAACGGACCGCGAACACCGCGAAGAATGGGAAAAAGATCACCGCCTGGGGTTTCGTGAGGGCCGAGCAGGCGACCAGAATCCCCATTGTCGTCCACCATTCACGGCTGCAAGCCATCACCGCGCCGATGAGGAACAGCGTGAAAATGCTATCCGTCTGTCCCCACTGCGCGGAATCGTAGATGACAGCCGGCTGAAGGGCATAGATCAATGCTGCACCGAGGGCCATGGCGCTCCCCCTTCTCCGGACGCAACGGTGAAGGAGGACGCAGGTGAGCAGGTCGGCCAGGCAAGCGGGCAACTTCATATAATCCCCAAGCGCGAAGCGGTGGCTGCCGACCGACATGCCTACGTCATAGAGGTATTGCACAGTTGCGAACACAACGGTGGAGATCGGCGGGTAATCGACGCGTACCCCGTGTCCGGGCTCGTAGATCCGTACGAGCCCAAGACGCTTCGTCGCGCTCGCCCATCCGAGGATCGTCCGAACGTCGCCGCTGATGCCTGAGTGCTCGATGGCTCGCAGGCGTACCGCGAGCCCAAGGGCGAGGATAACGACGAGCCAATAGTCCTCGCGACGCAAGAAGTAGATTACTGCGCGTCGAATGTGCTGTGTGTATGTGTACAATTCATATGATAATACTCTTCATATCAGTTCGCCGCAATCTCTGTCAGGGTTACAGCGGATCGAAGAAACCGCGGCCGAGATCCACAACCAGGTCGAAGACATCCGGGATAGGGCCGCGGCTATGTGGCAGGCCCCGTACACGGAGAAGAGGGGAAAGGGCCTGGAAGGATTTTGAGATCGCCATTCAGGAAACGTTAGATCTCATTTAACCGATGCCAGAGGAAGGACGGCTCACCTTGGAGGATGCTGAGGCGGAGATACGCGAAGATGACCTTGAGCTCCCGGCGCGTGGAGCGGGTCTGACTCGTTCCTGACGGCCCTGACGGCCCTGACGGCCGGGCTTCTTCCCTCAATCAGCCGCGAAGGCCGCGGAAGGGGCGTGCCCAGCGAGGCAGCCTCACCCCACCCCCTCCTTGTGCAAGAATGCCCGCAGCTCCCCGATGACGCCGTCGAACACATCCGCCGGGAAGGGGCCGAAGCGGGCGACCTTTCCATCAATGACCCCGATCTTGACCCGCCATAAGTCGCCGCGGCTCTCCTTCGGGACGCCACCGGGGATGACCGGCTCCTCAACGACACCGATGGCGTTCCCTTGGATGAAGGTCGCGATGGTGTGGAACTTCGACTTCTTTTTGGCCATCAGTCGCGGAAAAAGCGGAGAGTCATTGCCAGAGTGGGTGAACGAAGAGAGGGGATAGCACCGCAGTGGCTAGGAGGGAGCCGAAGGCAAGTGACCGGTACAGCCGCAGTCGATCCGACCGCGGAACATCACCCTCCGAAGCTGGCTTCGGATACCCTGGTTGAGTTGCTTGGCGCTGAGTGCTGGCGGGACTTACCGTCAGAGCGTACCAAAGAGTGCGAGGCCGGGAAAGGGCCGCTCCAAGCCAGCCGGATCGCAACCAGTCACTTGCCCCTTCTCTGGACTTCTCCTGAAGACCGATGCTAACCTCGGCCTCGTGGAGCAATCGCCCGCCCGCCTGGCCCGGGTCGTCACCGCCCTCAACCTCAAGGGCGGGGTGGGGAAGACGCACACCGTCTGGGTGCTGGCCAGCGTCTGCCAGGAGCGCGGACAGCGCGTCCTCCTCATTGACACCGACAC
>JBBSDR010001514.1:0-2336 GCA_038240465.1 Gemmatales bacterium | reverse complement strand
CGCGGACCTGGCTCTGGCGCAGACGAACCAGGGCCAGGGCGTCCCGGATCGGCGCTCGATCCCCTGGCTCCTTGAGCAGGCCGATGTAGAGGCGCACCGCTGTCTCGCAGGCGGAGGAGGCCAGGTCCTTGCTCTCACCGCGATACAGGACCTCTCCCAGTTCGGCACAGGCTCGCGCGGCCGACTCGCGCAGTTCGACATCGTCGATTTGCTGCTGCACCTCGCCGTAGTGGCGCTGCAAGTGTTCGAGCATCCGGGGCAGTTCGTCCGCCGGACGCTCGGACTGTTTCAGCGTCGCCGTCGTGTTTTTGATGGCATCAATGGCCTGCTGG
This sequence comes from Gemmatales bacterium, assembly GCA_038240465.1. GTDB lineage: Bacteria > Planctomycetota > Planctomycetia > Gemmatales > Gemmataceae > JBBRIK01. Next base: position 2,004 of record JBBSDR010001514.1, on the reverse strand, counting down.
TAATCGTCGTGGGCCTGCGTCCGCTGGCGTTCCTTGACGACCGCTTGACTGATGAGGAAGACGGTGAGGACGACGATGGCCAGCAACGCGCTGCCGGCCCAGATCACCTCGCGGCGGCGGCGCTGCACGCCGCGCCAAACTCGTTCCCAGGTGCTGACCGGACGGGCGTTGATCGGCTCGCCGGCCAGGAAGTGCGCCAGGTCGTCGGCGAGATCCTGGGCGCTGTCATAGCGCCGGCTCGCGTCCTTCTCCAGACACTTGTGGCAAATCGTCTCCAGATCGCGCGGACAGCCCGGATTCAGGGTGTGGACGGCCTGCGGTTCGTGACTGCGGACCAGCTCCAGCGTGGCGACGATGCTGTCGGCCTGGAAAGGCGGCCGGCCGGTCAGCATTTCGTACAGGATGGCGCCCAGGCCATAGACGTCGGTGAGCGGGCCGATGTCGCGCGAACGGCCCTCTGCCTGTTCGGGGGCCATGTAGTTGACCGTGCCAATGACCCGTCCCGTCTCGGTGCGCCCGTGTGAATCCATGCGCTTCGCCAGGCCGAAGTCGGTGATCTTCGGCTGGAGCATGGCGAGCGGCAATGGTTCGTTGGAGTCCGGGATGCCGAAATCGACTCCCATGCCGGCCGCTCCCACTTCGGACTTCGGCTTGCGGCCCTCGGCTCGCGGCACGATCGGAAAAGCACCGCTGCCGGAAGTACTCAGCAGCACGTTGACCGGCTTCAGATCGCGATGGACGATGCTGCGCAGATGGGCATGGTGCATCGCCCGCGCCAGTGTTTCCAGGAGACGGGCGGCTTCGCCGGATGGCAAAGGCTGGCCGTGCAAGCGGTCGGCGAGGTTGCCCGCGTCGGCCAGTTCCATCGCGAAACAGGGCCGGCCGTCATATTCGGCGACGTCGTAAATGCGAATGATGTTCGGATGTTCGAGTTGCGCGACCGCCTCGGCCTCGTTGAGGAAGCGCTTGACCTCTTCGGCCCGCGCGAACTCGCCGGAGAGGATCATCTTGAGGGCGACGAGGCGATTGAGCTTGAGCTGTCGCGCCTTGTAGACGACGCCCATGCCGCCGCGGCCGAGTTCGCCCAAAATCTCGTAGCCCTGCACGGGAGGGGCCGAAAGGACAGCGGACCCGGGCGGCAGAGGCAACGTCTCGATGAAGAGATTGGGATCAGGCGGCCCATCCGGGAGCGGGGTCTCCGGCGGGCTGTTCGGCGTTCGCGCGTCGGAAGCGACGGTGGGAGGCACCCCGTCGCTGGACCGTTCGGGCTGATTGTGGTTCATCGCCTTCCTCCCCGGCAGCGGACCCGGATCATCAAAGAGAACGCCCGCGCTGGCGTTTACTTGCGCCCGGATCGGTGACGCTCCCGGTGCTGCTTCCATTCTATGCCGGGTTTTTGTCAGGAGAGGAGAGGCTGGGAAGACGAGAGCAAAGAAGAGAAAGCCGCTCGCGGGACAGCAGGAGGCCTGCGCCGCGAGCGGCGGCGAAAGGGGTGGCCGAAGGGAATTGAACCCTTGCTTTCTGGTTCACAGCCAGACGTGCGAACCTCTACACCACGGCTACCATCGGAGAGTACCCCGACCAGGACTCGAACCCGGAACGCCTCGTTCGAAGCGAGGAATGATGGTCCATTTCACCATCGGGGTATGGATACCAGCCCGACGCGCGAGCGAGGGTCTTGTTCGTTTTCCCTCGCTTGCGCGTCGGGCTGGTGTCGAGCGGAGCAGGCGGGAGTCGAACCCGCTACCCCTTGCGGGGCCATCGGCTTAGCGGGCCGCGGTGGTTCCAGCAACCACTTCAGGCTCCAGGAGCGGAAGGCGAGGGAGTCGAACCCTCACACCTCAATGAGGTTCCGCCTTTCCAGGGCGGCCCGGCAACCCATATCCGGCTGCCTTCCCTGCGTAACAGTGGACCCACCGGGATTTGAACCCGGATTACCGGCATGCCATGCCGACGTCCTCCCATTGGACGATGAGCCCAATTGTGCTGCCTCAACGGCGAGTG
>JBBSDR010001513.1:0-2337 GCA_038240465.1 Gemmatales bacterium | reverse complement strand
TGATCGATCGAAGTTCATCGCTCATGAGCGTCCCCTGAATCAGGGAGTTGTTGCACAGATTAGATTGCCGTTCTCACTTCCGCAAGATATTAGCCGCCGAGTTGCTGCGCCGCCAGCTTTTTCGCGGCCTCCATTGCCTCGGGCAGTTTGCTCGCGTCCTTGCCGCCTCCCTGGGCCATGTTCGGCTTGCCGCCGCCCTTGCCACCGACAATTGGGGCCACACCCTTGATGAGATTGCCCGCGTGCGCGCCCTTCTTGACCAGGTCGTCTGTCACTCCGGCCATCAGAAAGACCTTGTCCTCCTCCGCCCAGCCAACCACAACGACGGCACTGACTGCTTTCTGACGCAGCCGATCCATTTCCTGCAGGACCTGCTCGGACGAGGCCGGCGGGACCACGCCGGCGATGATCTTCGCGCCGTTGCACTCCACCGCCTCGGCGAGCAGACGATCCGCCACACCGCGCAGGTCGCTGGCCGCTCCCTTCTTGAGCTGCTGCTGGAGCTTCTTGTTCTCCTCCTGCAAGGTCGCAATGCGCGAACCGATTTCCTCCGGACGACAGTTGAATCGCGCCGTCAGATCGTCGATCACCGACGCCAGCCGCTGCACCGCCTCGACTGCCCCCTTACCCGTGACGGCGATGATGCGGCGGACGCCCTTGCCGACGAGTTCCTGACCGACGATCTTGAAGAAACCCGCCTCGCCGGTGTGATGCAGATGGGTGCCGCCGCAAAACTCGACCGAGTGTTCCGGCGTTGCCTCGTCCGGTTTGCTTGGCCCGATCATCAGCACGCGGACCGGATCGGGATACTTCTCGCCGAAGACGGCGCGGACGCCGGGCAGCGTCTTCGCCTGGGCGAGCGGCATGGTGATGGGCGTGACGGGCAGGTCGCTGTAGATCCTCTGGTTGACGAGGCGTTCGACTTCGGCGATTTCCTCCGGCTTGATCGGGGCATCGTGCGCGAAGTCGAAACGCGTCTTCTCGGCATCGACGAGCGATCCCTTCTGTTCGACGTGATCGCCGAGGACGCGCCGCAGCGCCCAGTTGAGCAGATGCGTCGCGGTGTGGTTGCGCATGGTGTCGTTGCGCACATCGTCCACTTCGAGGCGTGCTTCCTGTCCAACGGAAATGGACCCTTGATGGACCGCTCCCAGATGCAAAATGGAGTCACCCACGCGCTTGGGTTCGCCAACCCGAAAAATGCCTGTCGAGGTTTCGATGAGTCCAACGTCTCCCACCTGACCGCCCTGTTCCACATAGAAACAGGTCCTATCGAGGATCAGCCCCACACGCTCGCCAGTGGGGGAGAGCTGAAGTGCGCCCGAGGAGACGAACTCACCGTTTTGCACCCAGCCCAGGATCGTTCCTTCTGTCTTCAAGCCCTTCCATTTCGCTCGATCATCGGTTGGCGGGAGAATCCCCGTGATCCTCTCTGCCTCCTCGGCCACCTTCTTGTACCGGGATTTCTCAGCATGCTCCATCATGCAGAATTGGTAGTTGACCTCGTCGATGTCCAACCCGTCTTCTTCTGCCATCTGCCGAGTTAAGTCCAACGGGAAACCGAACGTCGTGTGAAGATCGAAGATGTCTTGGCCAGACAGGAACGGCCTCTCGGAGTTCTCTGCCTTTCCCTTGTCGCGTTCCCAAATCGCGATTGCCCGCTTCTTGGCCTCTTCGTATTTCTTGAAACCGCGTTCGATGGTTCGCAGAAAGTCCGCTTCCTCGCCTCTCACGATCTCCTGAACACGGGTGGGGTTGTCCCTTAATTCCGGGAAAGCTCCACCCATGTGTTCCACGACCGAAGGCACCAGCCTATAAAGGAACGGTGTGCGCTGGTCGAATCTTTGATAGCCGAAGCGGAACGCGCGGCGCAAGACGCTTCGTATGACAGCACCACGACCTTTGTTGTCTGGAAGTGCGCCGTCGGTGATCGCGAACGTCAGCATGCGGAGATGGTCGGCGATGACACGGCAAGCGATGTCTGTTCTATCATCCAGCCGGCCAGTGTATTTTTTCCCGGTCAGTTCCCCGATCGCCTCGAGGATCGGGCTAAAGACGTCCGTGTCGTAGTTGCTCGTCTTGCCTTGCAACACCGCCGTCACGCGCTCGAAGCCCATGCCGGTATCGACGTGCTTCGCCGGCAATGGCGACAGCGTTTTGTCCGCCGCGCGGTTGAACTGGATGAAGACGAGGTTCCAGATCTCGATGACCTTCGGCGTCCCCTTGTTGACGAGAGGGCCGCCGCTCTTATCCGGCGTCAGGTCGATGTGGATCTCGGTGCAGGGACCGCACGGCCCCGTTTCTCCCATCTCCCAGAAGTTGTCTTTCTTGTTGCCC
>JBBSDR010001512.1:0-2338 GCA_038240465.1 Gemmatales bacterium | reverse complement strand
TGAAGTCGCCGTTCAAGTTCCGCCAGCATGGCCAGTGCGGCGCCTGGGTGTCGGATATCTTCCCGAACCTGTCGAAGCACGTCGATAAGATGGCCTTTCTCTACTCGTGCTGGACCGACTCGAACAATCACTCGCCGGCCCTGTTCAAGATCAACACCGGCATGGCGCGGATGGGCTTTCCCTGCGTCGGCGCCTGGGTGACCTATGGCCTGGGGACTGCGAGCCAGAACCTGCCGGCGTTCGTCACCATGTACGATACCCTCGGCCGCGGCATCCCCAAGGGCCATGCGCAAAACTGGGGAGCGGGCTTCTTGCCCAGCGTCTACCAGGGTACGGCCCTGCAACCGCAGGGCGAGCCGATCCCCAATCTCTCGACGCCGAAGGACACGACGCCGGCATCGCAGCGCGCTCAACTCGATCTGCTGGCGAAACTGAGCAAGAAACAACTCGAACATCGGCCCGGCGAGACGGAATTGCAGGCCCGCGTCGAATCGTTCGAGCTGGCCTATCGCATGCAGATGTCCGCCCCGGAGGCGCTCGACGTCAAGCGCGAGCCGGAGAATGTCCAGAAGCTCTATGGCCTGGACAATCCGAAATGCGCCCACTTCGCCCGGCAGTGCCTCGTCGCCCGACGGATGGTCGAGCGCGGCGTCCGCTTCGTGCAGATTTACTCCGGCGGCATGGACAACCAGCTGAGCTGGGACGGACACATGGACATCGCCGGCAATCACTCGGGCTTCGCGCTCGAGACGGATCAGCCGGTTGCGGCACTCCTGACCGATCTCAAGGCGCGCGGCCTGCTCGACTCGACGCTTGTCATCTGGGGCGGCGAGTTCGGCCGGCTGCCGGTGACGCAGACCGGGCCGAAGCCGGGCCGCGATCACAATCCGAACGCCTTCACCGTCTGGATGGCCGGCGGCGGCGTCAAGGGCGGCACGATGTACGGCGCGACGGATGAGATCGGCTTCAAGGCGGCGGAGAATCGTGTCAGTGTCAACGACTTGCACGCGACCATTCTGCATCTGCTCGGACTCGATCACAAGAAGCTGACCTATCGCTACAACGGTCGCGACTTCCGCTTGACGGATGTGGCGGGGAACGTCGTCAAGGATGTCATTGCCTGAACCTGTCCTTTCGAGCCGGCGGGGGACGTGAGGCGCTGCGAGCTTCACGGCAACTTCACATCCCCTGTCCGGACTTCGACTTCGTTCGTTCAGAAAAAAACTGGCGGAGAACAATTGCTCAGCCGCAATTTGCTTGAAATGCGTTGCGCGCGGCTGTATGAATGCTCCAACCGGGAAGCGTTCGCCTTTCCCGAGTGGCCGCGTCTCACAGCCGGGAGTAGTCGAGATGTCCGGTTTCCTGCTGGCCGCCAGCGAAGAAGTGAGCCATAACCTCTCGATTTTTGATCCCGTTTCTCCTCCGGGAGAATCGATTCGCAACCTGTCCGTTCTTGTCTTCGCCATCACCGGCGCGATCTTCTTCATTGTCGAGGGCATTCTTCTCTACGCCGTGATTCGCTTTCGCAACCGGGGCGAGACCGGCGGACCCGAGCCGCCACAGGTCTATGGCAGCAAGCCGATCGAGATCGCCTGGACCGCCGCCCCGACGCTCATCGTGTTCATCCTCATCCTCGTCGTCGTCCGCACTCTCTGGGAAGTGAACGTCGATGCCGCGGAGCCGAAGATAGGCGACAACACCCTCCGCGTCACCGTGGTCGGCAAGCAGTGGTGGTGGGAGTTCCAGTACAAGCACCACAACGGCGAGGAGTTGAACTTCATCACGGCCAACGAGCTGCACGTTCCCGCGAACGCGAACAACGTCCGCCGTCCCGTCCATCTGACGCTCAAGTCGGCAGATGTCTGTCACAGTTTCTGGGTGCCGCGCCTGGGCGGCAAGATGGACCTGATCCCCGGACGGACCAACTCCCTGTGGTTCGAGACGGACCAGACGGGGCTGTATGTCGGCCAGTGCGCCGAGTATTGCGGCACGCAGCACGCCAACATGCTCCTCCGCGTCGTCGTCCACACACCCCAGGACTTCCAGCGCTGGCTCGACAACGAGAGCAAGCCGGCTGTCGAGGTCCCGTCCGCGAGCAAGGGCAAGGAGAAGTTATTCTCTCAATCCTGCATCAACTGTCACCGGATTCGCGGGACCACGGCCGACGGCACCTATGGGCCAGACCTGACGCACCTGATGAGTCGGGAAACGCTGGCCTCGGGCACGATCGAGAACAACGAGGAGAATCTGAAGAAGTGGATTCGCGATCCGCAGCGGATCAAGACCGGCTGTCTCATGCCGGCTTTCGGCCTGAACGACCGCGACCTCGATCTGGTTG
>JBBSDR010001511.1:0-2340 GCA_038240465.1 Gemmatales bacterium | reverse complement strand
GAAGGCATGGCCTGGGCGCTGGCGTCGGCGCTGGCCGTCGCACCTCTTGCGCTTCAAGGCATCGCTCACTGGGAATCGGCCGTCGGCGCTCGGTGGGAGCGAGTCCATCGTCGCGTGGTCACCGGAAGACAGGGGACTTGCCGGGTCGTGGCCCGTGCCTTGCGTCATCCCATACTGGCTCGCACAGCTATTCATATCTTGAGTCGAATGCCCTCCCTGGCGGCCCCCGTCGTTCGCCGACTGAATTCCGCGCCCGCCCTCACGAAAGGCACCTCATGAGCCTGGCCATCCTTGGCATTGGAACCGCCCTGCCCGAAACGCACGTCACGCAGACTGAGGCCATGAATATCGCTCGCACGGTCTGTTGCCGCACCGATGCGCACGAAACCTGGGTGCCATCCCTGTACACGCAGAGCGGGATTGAAACGCGGCACATGGCCTTTTCGCAGGACGTGCTGGAAGACCTGATTCGGGGTACGACCGACTCCGGCTCGGTCTTTCTACCCAGGCGGGATGCCGCCGACCGCGGACCGACCGCCGGTCAGCGCATGCGCCACTATGTCGAGCAGGCCGGTCCGCTGGCCACGCGCGCGGCCCGTCAAGCGCTGGCGTCCTCCGGCGTTGATGCCGCGGACATCACGCACATCGTCACGGTTTCTTGCACTGGATTTCGCGCCCCCGGCGTGGATGTCGAACTCATCAAAGGCCTGGGATTGGGTGCGACGGTGCAACGAACTCACATCGGTTTCATGGGTTGTCACGGTGCCCTGAACGGCCTGCGCGTGGCACGGGCCTACGCCGAGTCCGACCCTCGGGCGCGAATCCTCCTCTGTGCCGTGGAATTGTGCGGCATCCATTACCACTACGGCTGGGATCCGCAGAAGGTGATTGCCAATGCCCTGTTTGCCGACGGTGCCGCGGCGCTGGTCGGCGCCGCTGGTTCGGAGGGTTGGCGCGTCGAGGCCAACGGAGCCTGTATCTTTCCCGACAGTGAAGACGCCATGACCTGGTCGATTGGCGATTACAACTTCGAGATGACGCTCTCCAAGCGCGTGCCCGGCCTGATCGCCGGAGGACTAAAACCGTGGTTGGAGACCTGGCTGAATGACTGCGGCGTGTCACTGTCGGAGGTGGCGTCGTGGGCTGTCCATCCCGGCGGACCGCGTATCCTGATGGCGGTGGAAGAAGGGCTCGGCCTTGGTCCGGCGGCGCTGGCTCCCTCGCGGGCTGTCCTGGCCGACTGTGGCAACATGTCGTCGCCGACGGTCCTGTTTATCCTGGATCGACTGATGCGGACCGGAGCGCCGCGACCGTGTGTGGCACTGGGCTTCGGACCCGGATTGGCGGCGGAGGTGGCACTGTTATGCTAAGCCTCGTGCGCCGTCAATCGAAGGAGGATCGCCCGCGGGAGACACAGCAATGTCGATTAGGTATTGGCTTCTGCTCCTGGCTGGGACGCTCGCCGTCCCTGCCGTCCTTCGGGCCGCCGACCCGGTCCCGCCTCCGAAACCGTTGGCCCCATTCTTCAAGCCGCCCGAAGAGTTCTCGGGGAAGTTGGGCGACTACAAGTCCCCGCTCACGTTCGCCGACGGCCGAGCCGTCAAAAGCGCCGACGAGTGGCCAAAGCGACGGCAGGAAATCCTCAAGACGTGGCACGAGATCATGGGTCCGTGGCCGGAACTGATCGAAAAGCCGAAGGTTGAGTACCTCGAAACGGAGAAACGCGATGGCCTGACGCAGCATCACGTCCGCCTCGAAATCGCGCCGAAAGTCACGACAGACGACGCCTATCTGCTGTTGCCGGAGGGCAAGGGACCGTTCCCGGCCGTGCTGGTCGTCTTCTACGACGCGAAGACCGGCATCGGGCTGGGCAAGTCGGAGTTCCGCGACTTCGCACTCCAACTGGCGAAGCGCGGCTTCGTTACGCTATCGCTGGGCAGTGCGCCCGCCACCTTCTACCCGAGCAAGGAGAAGGCCCAGTTGCAACCATTGTCGTTCCACGCTTACGTGGCGGCGAACTGTCACACCATCCTGGCGAGTCTGCCGCAGGTCGATGCGAAAAAGATCGGTGTCATGGGCCACTCTTACGGAGGCAAGTGGGCGATGTTCGCCGCCTGCCTGTACGACAAGTTCGCCTGCGGCGTCTGGTCGGATCCCGGCATCGTCTTCGACGAGAAGCGAAGTAATGTCAACTACTGGGAGCCGTGGTATCTCGGTTACGAGTCGGGCCAGGAGCGGAAGCCCGGCATCCCGACCGAGGCGAACCCGCGCACCGGCGCCTACAAACGGCTCATCGAGACCGGCCACGACTTGCACGAACTGCAAGCCCTGATGGCGCCG
>JBBSDR010001510.1:0-2340 GCA_038240465.1 Gemmatales bacterium | reverse complement strand
GGAGGGAAGGCCGCCAACCAAGGGGAACTCGGTGCCAACGGCCACGCCCCCGACTCAGAGCGGGATCGGCGTGTCGTCCGGCTTGCATCGAGTGCGAGAAGTGGCTGGTCGGGATAAGAAGGCGCGGTTCACCGCCCTGCTGCATCACATTGACGTTCCACTGCTGATCCAGAGCTTCTATTCGCTCAGCCATTCCCGACCGTTGATGTTTCCCTGAAAATGTAGCCTTTCTTGATCTTCCCTTTCGTAAACGCACTCGGCGCAGTACTTTCCCAGAACCCCCATCTTTTCTTGTGGGCAGTCAGACAAACGGACTTATCAGCCATGGACCCCTCCGCCAGGAAGGCACGCAAGGATTTCTCCGCGGACTCGCTCATCCGCCTGGTTCGGTTCCGCTTCGATCGCATTGCCGACCATCGGGCGGGTGAAGTCAAAATCTCCTTGGGCGATGCCCTGATGTCGGCATTCGCCATGTTCTCTCTCAAGGATCCGTCACTCCTGGCTTTCGATGAACGCCGCCACGACCCCAGCGACAACTTCCGCACCATCTTCGGCATCAAGCGAGTCCCCTGCGACTCGCAGATGCGGACCACCCTCGACCCCGTTCTCCCGGAACACGTTCGGCCTCTGTTCCAGGATCCCTTTCGCCGTCTCCAGCGAGGCAAGGCGTTGGAACCGTTCGTCTATCTGGACGGCCATTACCTCCTGTCGCTGGACGGCACCACCTATTTCTCGTCCTCGAAGGTGCATTGTCCGTCGTGCCTGGAGAAACACCATCGCGGCGGCGGTATTACCTACTCCCATCAGTTGCTGGGAGCCACTCTGGTTCATCCCGATCGCAAAGAAGTCATCCCGCTGGCACCCGAACCGATCATCAACCCGGACGGCCACACCAAGAACGACTGCGAACGCAACGCCACGCGTCGCTGGCTCAAGCAGTTTCGCCGCGACCATCCGCACCTGCCCGTCATCGTGGTCGAGGACGCCCTCAGCGCCAACTCGCCGCACCTCGACGATCTGCGTGAGGCCCACGCCCGCTACATCATCGGCGTCAAGCCAGGCGACCACGCCTTTCTGTTCAAGCATCTGCATGATGCCGACGAGGCTGGCCGAACGCAGACCCTGACCCAGGTCGATAAGGTCACGGGCGTGCTGCACCACTTTCGCTTCCACAACGGCGTACCGCTCAACGAGTCCCACCCCAACTGCTTGGTCAACGTGCTGGAATACTGGGAGATTCATCCCACGAGGATCGTCAAGAAAACCGAACGCGTCGGCAAGGTGCAGTATTTCAGTTGGATCACCGACTTCGTGCTGACGCCCGACAATGTGTACGCCATCATGCGTGGCGGCCGGGCACGCTGGAAGATCGAGAACGAGACTTTCAACACGCTCAAGAACCAGGGGTATCATCTGGAGCACAACTACGGCCACGGCGATCAGAACCTGTCGGTGGTGTTGGCGTTGATCGCAATGCTGGTCTTCCTGGTAGACCAGACGCAGCAACTGTGCTGTCCGCTGTTCCAGGCCGCATGGCAGAAGAGAAGGAAGAATAAGCGTTCGCTCTGGGAAGAGATGAGGAATCTGTTCCGCATGTTCCTCTTCGCCTCGATGCGGGAACTGTACGAAGCGATCGTGAGCGGCATCGAATGCCAGCAACCGGTGTTGCGAAACTCGTCATAGACCGAAACCGCTGCCTGAAAACCGCCGCTCGATTTCAGTCGCTGGGTCAGCGTCGCGAGGAGTGTCTGCGCGTAGATGGCAAACCAGCGTCCGCCGGGCCTGATACTGCTGGTGCAGTTGGTGAATTCAAGCAATGGACCCCGGAAAAAAGTGGACTTCCGGCAACTCGCCTTCATACTGGGCTGAATGGGAAGGTTCCCAGCTCAGGGACCGGGAGTTTCTGGTAAACTCGAACCAGCCTTCGCCACGTTTGGGGTCACTGTTCCAGGATTCGACGCGGTAATCCCGCTCGACCGCGAATGTCTCGTGTGCCTCGTCACCGACTCCGTTGAACCGAACACTTTCAACCCCGAAGTGGGCTGGCCTGGGGTCATCACGGTCGAATTGAATGCGGATTCCCTTCTCCGAGCAAAGGGCTTCGACCACCTTCTGACAGTCGTTGGCTGCGGTCTTGAACTCGCGAAGCGTCAGTCTTTTTCGGCGTGAGGCATAATGCGTGTATCCCATCAGGTTGTCCTCTGTTCCCTGTGTCGGAATCCCGTCAATCTTCCTCGGGCATGAGAATGGTGACGACGGGCTCCGCGTCATCACCGGGATGGCAGAGTGCCTTGAGTTTCACGGGTTGTGGGCCAGTCACACCGTTCTGGACGAGAACGG
>JBBSDR010001509.1:0-2342 GCA_038240465.1 Gemmatales bacterium | reverse complement strand
GCCGCCTGCACCACGGCAAGCGGCGGCTCACCTGCTCTTCTCATGCGCGCCCAGTCTGTACCTCTGCGTACTATTTAACCCCACAATCCCCGAAGAGACTCGCAAATCGAACGGGTGTCTCGACGCGGGCTGTCCCGGCGCGTAGGCTGAAGCGCATCCCCGGAGGTCCTCCCATGTCGCACGCCGTGTTGTTCTGCTCCCTGCTCTTGGCCGCTCCCGCTGTCGATGCCGACGTCGTCCTGCGCGGCGGCACCATCCACGACGGCAGCGGCAAGGCCGGCTTCAAGGGCGACGTCGCTCTCAAGGGCGACCGCATCGTCGCCGTCGGCTCGTTCGAGGTGAAGGGATCGCCGCGCGTTCTCGACTGCGAGGGGCTGATCGTCGCGCCTGGCTTCATCGACCTGCACAGCCACAGCGATTTCCCCCTGCTCGCCCGCGAGACGCGCGGCAACGTCAATTTCCTGACGCAGGGTGTCTCGACCGTCGTCACCGGAAACTGCGGCGCGGGGCCTGTCGATGTCGCCGACTACTATCGCAAGCTCGAAGGCCACATCGGCACCAACGTCGCCCACCAGATCCCGCACAACACGCTGCGGCGCGAGGCCATGGGCGAGGCCAATCGTCCGCCGACGGTCGCCGAGATGGAGCGCATGAAGGCGCTCGTCGAGAAGGGCATGAAGGACGGCGCCTGGGGCCTGGCGACGGGTCTCTACTACACGCCGGGATCGTTCGCCGACGTGGCCGAGCTGTCGGAGCTGGCAAAGGTCGTGTCCGCGCATGGCGGCTTCTACGCCAGCCACATTCGCGATGAGGGCGTCAATCTTCTGGCCTCGATCGACGAGGCGCTGACGATCGGCCGGCGCGGCGGCGTGCCGGTCCACATCTCGCATTTGAAGGCGTATGGCCGCAAGAGCTGGGGCAAGGCCGTCGATGCGATTACCCTGATCGAGGCCGCGCGCAAGAAGGGCGAGCGCGTGACCGCGGACCAGTATCCCTACGTCGCCAGCAGCACAAAGCTGGCGGCCGACCTGATTCCGACGTCGCTGCGCGAGGGGACTCTGAAGGAGTTCGTCAAGCGGCTCGACGATCCCGACAAGGGACCGAAAATCCGCGAGGCCATCGAGCAGAACTTGAAGAACTGCGACGGCGGCCGGAGTATCCGCATCGCCATCTACAAGCCGAAGCCCGAATGGCAGGGACAGACGCTGGCTGCCCTGGCGGAGCGTGAGAAGAAGACCCCTCTGGAAATGGCGCTGGAAATCGAGCGCAACGGCGGCGCGCAGATCGTCAACTTCAGCATGAGCGATGAAGACATGCGGCTGATCATGCGCCAGCCATTCGTCGCGACCGCCAGTGATGGCCTGGCGATGATCGACAACGGCACGCTGATCCATCCGCGGAACTATGGCTGTTTCCCGCGCAAGATCGGCCGTTTCGCGATCGAGGAGAAGATGATCCCTGTCGAGCAGGCGATCCGCAGCGCGACTGGCCTGCCCGCCGACATCCTGCGTTTGCCGGAACGAGGCTATCTGAAGGCGGGTTACTTCGCCGATGTGGTGGTGTTCGATCCGAAGACATTCCGCGACACAGCGACGTTCGAGAAGCCGCATCAACTGGCGACAGGAGTGGTGCGGCTCTACGTCAACGGCATTGTCGCGGTGGAGAAAGGCAAGGCGACTGGAGCGGAGCCGGGCAAGGCGTTGCGGCATCGGTGAAAGGCAATTCAACTCGCTGCAGAAAGACAATTGCAAAATGCAAATTGCAAATTGCAAATTGGCTCATGCGTGAGTGGCCTCGGGTCAACTCGCTTTTCCTCGGGCAATACCCACCACCTTGATAACCTCGCGGGCCTCGTCCTCGTTCAGCCCGAAATGGCCCAGGAACTCTACGACCTCCTGCACTCTTGCCGGCAGGATTTTGTTGTTCGCGGACAAGGTGAAGGCAGGCACATTCGCTCCGCCGATGAGTCCACGGCGGCGATTGAAAGTATAAATGATGTTTTCCAGGCTGTCTCGACAGAGCCAGACTTGCGGTTCAAGACGCTCCGGGTTCGAGCCTTCCATCAGCAACGACTCCAGACCGGACTGCTTGAAATAGTCGATGATTTCGGCCTTGTCGAGCGGCTTGCGTTCCTCCTCGGGGTCTTCCAGTTCCAGTGCCTCCTCGGACACCCGAGAGCGGATCGGCTCGAAAGGATCTTGATGAATATCAACCCAGTAGTACTGAATCCGGTCAACGCCGACCGGGTCGCAGACTTGCACGATGATGGCGCGCGCCCTTCCGAAGCCGTATGGGAACCGGACCTTATCGCCGACACGAAACAGCGGCTTCTGGATACTGCT
>JBBSDR010001508.1:0-2353 GCA_038240465.1 Gemmatales bacterium | reverse complement strand
GACCTTGCCATCCTGGCCGCCCGCGACGAGTAGGTTGCCATCCGGGCTGAAGGCGAGGGCCGTGGCGCCGAAAATATGCGGATATTCTTGACGCCGGCGCGCAGCGCCAGTGTGCGGATCGCGATAGACGATCTCGCGGCCGAGTGACGTGACGAGGTATTTACCGTCTGGCCGGAACACCAGCGCGGGAGGCGTACCGAAATGGGGCGCCCGCCAGTCGGCTGCCTGCCCCGTCTCTTGCCCGGTCGTGGTGTCCCACAGGCTCAGGGCATCGCTGCTGGCCGAGGCGAGCGTCCTGTCGTCCGGGCTGAAGGCAATGGCCGTGATTGGCTGGTTGTGTCCCTTGAGCCGCACGCGCAGGCTGCCCTCGGGCCAGTTCCACAGGGAAAGCTGCCCCTGATCGGTGGCCCCCGCCAGAAGTTTGCCGTCATGGCTGAAGGCGAGCGCCTGCACGGAGCGGATGGGCGACTCGTTGAGGAAGCTGGTGTTTACGGCCTTCTTTTTCGGCTCCCAGACGATGAGGTGCTGATACGCCGTCTGACCGCCCTCGCCGACCGCGAGGAAGTCGCCGTCCGGGCTGAAGGCGGCGACATGGACCTGACTGTGTCCGCGCGCGGGCAGCCGTTGCGTGATCCACGCCTGATTCTTCACTCCCGGCACAGGAGGCACAGGCTGGACGACAAACTTCTGTTCGGTAGGCGTCCAGCGGCGCGGGTCCTCAATGAATGCGAACGAATCGAAGAACTTGTGAACGTCGGGCGAGTTGGCCTCGTAGTCGCGTCCGCCGGCGAGCAGCAGGTACATCTGGCCTTCGACCGCGTAAGTGCGGAAGATGAGTTTGCCTTTATTCTGATAGCCCAGGACAAATTCGCGGCCAGGATAACCCGCGAGAGTGATGCTTCGCTGGTTGAGGAGCGTGACTCCGGGCGTGTTCTGCACCATGGCGGTGCGCATCTCGTCGAAAAGCTGGTCCAGCGAGACGGGGAGTCCATCGCCCATGGCGACGCAGGAGTAGATAAACACACGATCGCGCATCAGGTCCTGCACGGTATGAAGGACGAACTGTCCTCCCTGGGGGGCTTGCTGCTTTTGGGGGGAAGGCGTCCCGGGCATGAGGATCCGGCAGCGTCCTTCGGGTGGCTCGAAAGTCCGCCAGTCTTTCGGATCGATCGGCCCCCAGAACAGGTGGTGAATGAGGCCGGCGACGACGGCGACACAGGAGCCGAGGCCGGCGGTCAGGATGACGCCGAAGCGCCGTTCGGTCGTCCAGCGGCAGAGGAAGGCGACGAGGAGACAGAGCAGCGCCAGTCCAATGCCGGCCAGCATCCAGGCGAGCTGGCCGAGCATGGTGATCGTCATCGCCAGCGGCAGCAGCGACAGCAGAACGTGTCCCTTGGGGACGCGATATCGGTGCGGGACGAAGGCAGGCTGTTCGCCGCGCAGATAGGCCGCCAGGTCGTGGGCGAGTTTGGCGCGCGGGCCGAGTCCGCAGGAGACTTCGAGTTCGAGCCGGCGTTCCTCGAAGGTGATGGCCAGCTTGTTGCCGCCGAGGTATTCCGCCGGACCGCCGAGAGGAACGAAAAAGGCCACGTTCGCGCCGCGCCGCAGCCGCAGGCCCTTGTCGGTGATCTCGCCGAGGTAGCGGCCGGACAGTTCGCCTTTCGAGTCGGCATGGACGACGGCCTTGAGGCGCAGGAGGGTCCTGACTCGATTGCGTGGGGGCGGAAGCTGACGCGCCTTGCGTTCGCGGGCTTCCTGCGCCAGTTGCCAGGAGTTGCGCGGCGGCGCGGGTGCCGGTTCGTCCACGGGTTCGATCGTCGGGATGTCGTCCGTTCGGTCGGGAACGGCTTCGAGGATCGGCTCGTCTCCGGCGTGTTCCACGGGCGCCTGGGCCGTGAACGTGTCGCGGCAGGCCGGACACTGCACCAGCCGGCCGACGACACTCGGCGGCAGAGCGAGACGGCGATTGCAGCGCGGGCAAGCGATGTTGAGGCTCATGAGGGTCACTATTTGCGTGCGCGGGCAAGGTTCCGGATGCCTTGATCGTACCGGGCGGAAGGGGCCGTTGCCAGCCTCAAGAATCCCTGAAAGAGAAAAAAACGGACCAATCGGGAATCATCCGGGCGTGTGGCGCATCCAACTCATTACCCAAGGGGATGAGGCAACTCATCCTTTTGTTCTTTGACAAGGTGGTGACAGGAGCCTGAGGCGGGGAGAAGCAACGCTTTGCCGTGTTGACTCTCTCTGCCGGCAACAGAGGACGCAAGTTCTTATGTTGCCACGCATACTTTGAGTCAACTTTGAGCAAGGCGACTTCAACCTCTTCTTCGTTCACAACCGACTTCTTAAAGAG
>JBBSDR010001507.1:0-2354 GCA_038240465.1 Gemmatales bacterium | reverse complement strand
GGACGGCAAGACGCTCGCCTACCTGGCCGCCGATCCCGAGACGGACCAGGAGAAGGCGTTCAAGTCGGCGGTCCGCCCTGGGAGAAGCGCGAACTGTACGAGAAGCGCTCGGCGATGACCTTCATCAAGAACGTCAAGACCCCGACGCTGATCCAGTTCGGCGCCCAGGATGAGCGAGTGCCGATCGCGCAGGGACACGAGCTTTACGCGGCCCTGAAGCGGCGCGGCGTGCCGGTCGAAATGGCCGTCTATCCACGTCAGGGACACAGCGTCCAGGAGCCGCGTTTGCAGCGCGACGTGCTGACGCGGAATGTGGAATGGTTCAACAAGTGGCTGAAGAAGTGACCCTGCTCGTTCTCTCGCTGCGGCAATCGAGTTGAGTGAAAGGGAAGCAAATGAAGACGAGGAGCATCTCTCGCGGACAATCTATCAGCCAGGAATTCGCGCTCATTCAAGGAGCGGTCCTGGCAGCAGAGAAAGACGCGACATTCCGCAGGATGATGGTAGAAAAACGGGGAGTCTTTCTCCTCCGCCTGAAAGGCTATCTGGGCCTCTTTGACCTGATTGCGCAGGTGAACGACGAATGGCGGGGAGAGGTTTCCAGTGCGAGGGAGGCGTACAGTGTCGAGGCGGATGCCCAAATCAAAGTGCTGTATCAGACCTGGTTATCCCTGAGCGATCCCGTCAGGCAAAGGATGGAATTCTACGAACGACAGGGCCTGCCCATCGAGACGGTACTCTACACGAACCTCCGGCTTTATACGCAGGAGGTTGCAAGGATACTCGCGGACTGGCAAGCGCCGGCTGCACAAGGGCAGCCGGTGCCGCCGAAGGCACGGAAGTACACTCTGGCTCAGTTGCTGGCGGGAGTGACGCTGGAAAATCGACATGCCGAGGTTCAAACAGGCCCGTCGATCGGCAAGGAGGCATGGTGACTTCATCCTCTCCAAAGAGAGCGGTAAAACGCTCCCCTTACATTCCGGATCGCGGCGATGTGGTCTGGATCGATTTCGATCCTCAAGCAGGACACGAACAAGCAGGCCGCCGCCCTGCCCCGGTCATTTCTCCGAAAGACTACAACGAACGTGTCGGGTTGGCGATCTGCGGTCGGGGACGCAGTGTGAGAATCGCCACCACGATCAGGCCCCAACATCCCCACGGTAACCAGTCTCCTGAGACCGCATAGAAGCTATCGCGGTCATCGATTGGGATGCTCGCCAGCAGCACGCCTGGCACCTGCTTGAACTCGCTCCAGCGTCCCAGCGGCAACCCGCCTGCCTTCTCGCCGATCTCCCAGATCTCCGCCCCGTCGCGCCGGGCGATCAACTCGGGAGCCAGGACCCGTCCATTGCCATCGACAACAGCGGAAATGCCCATGTTGGCCGACCGCGCCACACTTCGCCGCGTCTCCACCGCCCGGAATCGACAGATGGCCAGATGCTCCTCGTGTTCGCTCGTGCCGTCGAACCAACCGTCGTTCGAGATGTTGACCAGGAAGTCGGCCTTTTTCCCCTCATCAGGATCGACATAGCGGCGAGCGAGCATCAGATCGGTGTCCTCGTAGCAGATGAGGACGCCGAAGCGATACTTGCCCAGGGGCAAACGTGTCTGCTCCTTCCCTGGAGCGATGCTATAGTCGTAGTCGTAGGGGGCGAAGTTATCCATGAACGGCAACACGTCGCGCAATGGCACATACTCGCCGAATGGCACACGATGGATCTTGTCGTACCGTCCGAGCGGGTCGCCTTCCGGCCCGATAAGCAGTGCGGAATTATAGCGCAGATGCTGCGGGTCCTTGCCGGGAAACCACTCATTGGCGTTGAGTCCGAGCAGGACGTGTGGCCGATGCGTGCCGACCGTGTGAGACCGGGTGACGTGCCGGGCCATCTGCTTCGCGCCCTCGATCATCTTCCACGCTGTCGGGGTTAGCCGTTCGGGGGCGTCGGTGATGATCTCGTCCCAGTCCTGCATGAAACTAGTCTCGGGATAGACGATCAGATCGGGCAGTTGAGCGGACGCCAGCCGGCTGAGCGTGTTGTAATCGGCCTGAATCCGGCCGATGGCTTCGTCGCGTGCCTGGCCGTTGTTCGAGCTGCTGTCGTTGCGGATGCGCTGTTCGACGTTGCCCTGGACGAGCGCCAGCCGGGGTCCCGTCTCGAAACGCGCCTGATTCATGCGGATCGAGCCATACAGGAGAAAGCCCGTAAACAGCAGCAGCACAAGGGCCGACTGGAAGACCAGGACAGGCCGGCGCACTGCCAGGGGTCGCCGCGTTGTGCGATAGAGCCACTCGAAGACGACGGCGTTGACGGCGGCGACGAGGAAGGTCACGCCATGCCCGCCGGTGATGTCCG
>JBBSDR010001506.1:0-2354 GCA_038240465.1 Gemmatales bacterium | reverse complement strand
CGTAAGTGTCCATCTCCGGCGGCTTCACCTTGCGCTTGCAGAAGGTGTAGAGGCTGGGGCGTTACTGCGATTGGCCCTGGTCCGGCTTGTAGGCGACGCCGGACAGTTCCTCCCACAATCCCGGCGGATGATGCGTCTTGACCGACGGTCCGCCAGGGTGTTCGACCAGCAGTCCCGAAGCGAACAGCGCCTGATCGCGGATCGCCTCGGCCGGGAGCCGCAGCCGAGGGCCGCGTGCAAGGAGCCGATTGGCCGGGTCGCGTTGCAACAGTTCCGGCGTCACCTTCGACGACTGGCGATAAGTGGCGCTGGTGACGAGGAGCCGCTGCATGCGCTTGACGTCCCAGCCGCTGTGCATGAACTCGACGGCGAGCCAGTCGAGCAACTCGGGATGCGACGGCGCCTCGCCCTGCGAACCGAAGTCCTCCGGCGTCTTGACGAGGCCGGTGCCGAAGTAGTGCTGCCAGTAGCGATTGACGATGACCCGCGCGGTCAGCGGGTTATCGGCGCTGACGAGCCAGCGCGCCAGATCGAGCCGATTCTTCGCCGCTTGCGGCCTGGCCATCGTGGCCCGAGGCAGGCCGGGCGTCACCTTGTCGCCGTGCTTGTCGTACTGGCCGCGAAGAAGCAAGAACGTGTCGCGCGGCTTCGGCATTTCCTCCATGACCATCGTCGTCGGGAAGCTCTCGAGAAGCATCTCTCGTTGCTCGCGCAACTCGATCAGGTTTTGATAAGTCTTGCGAATGTTCGGCGTCGAATAAGCGATCAGGAAGACGACGCGTAGTTTGGCTTCCTGGGCCGGGGTTCGCTTCTCGGGCGGGATGGCGACGAGAGTATTCACTGTCTCCGGCGTGCCAATGATCTGAACTTCCTCGGATGTAATGCACTTTCGGTACACGCGAACGTCGGCGATCAGTCCGTGGAATCGTCCCTCTGCTCCACCGCCCGCGCCGATGCGCAGAGGGGCCTTGTTGTCGAACGACTGGTTCAACTCGTCGAGGACAACCTTGAGCTTGGCCGGTTTGCCGTCAAGCCAGATGCGAACTCCCGAGGCGAGCCGCGACCCGTCGTAGACAGCGGCAATGTGCGTCCACTGGCCCGAAGGGAGGGCATCCACCGTCTCGACGCGGATGGCGTCGTCCAGCCAGCGCTTGACGAGGGTAAAGTGGAGCTTGCCGTTGCTGATGCGGAGGGCGTAGCCATCGCCCTGGAGCGATTCGTTGACGCGGGAAACAATCGTGCCGCCCTTGTCTCCTTGCGGATTCACCCAGGCAGCCAGGGAGAACTTGTCGTAGAAGCCGAAGTTGCCGGCATCTCCCGCATCGAGATACGCCTTGCCCTCGAACTTCACGGCATGGCCTTGCCGTACCTCGACGACAGTCAATTTCTCCGCGTGAGGCCCTGCTCCCTTTGGCCTGGGTCTCTCCCAGCCGGCGAAATCCCCGTCGAGCGGATAGTGGAGGTCAAGCCTGTCGTCCACGGTCCACGAAATCGAGGCATCGACAGCGCCACCGGCGAAAACTTTCTCCATGCGGGTCCGCTGCTTTTTCACCTCGGGGGCGAGAGCGGCGAAGTCCTTCTCGGCACGGGCGAGGCGTTCGTCCAGTTTGCGGAATTGTTCGCGGTGTTCGCGCGTTGGCGCCTTGATTGCCGGCGGCGAGTTGCCGTACTTGATGGCCCGGCCCCATTCCGGCACGTTGTTGAAGAACGCAAAGAGCTGGTAATACTCCTTCTGCGAGAATGGATCGTACTTGTGATCGTGACAGCGAGCGCAGCCGACGGTCATCCCCTGCCAGACGGCCATCGTCGTATCGACGCGATCGACGACATACTCGACGGCGTATTCCTCGGGAACGATGCCGCCCTCGGCGTTGCCGCGATGATTGCGATTGAAGCCCGTCGCGATCCGCTGTTCCAGCGTCGCACTCGGCAGCAGGTCGCCGGCCAGTTGCTCGATTGTGAACCGATCGAACGGCATGTTGCTGTTAAAGGCATCGAGGACCCAATCGCGCCAGCGCCACATGAACCGTTCGCCGTCGCTCTGGTAGCCATTGGAGTCGGCGTAGCGCGCCGCGTCGAGCCAGTCGATCGCCATCCGTTCGCCGAAGCGCGGCGAGGCCAGCAAGCGATCGACGACTTTCTCATACGCATCAGGCGAAGTGTCCTGCAGAAACGCTTCCACTTCCGCAACCGCCGGCGGCAGTCCCGTCAGGTCGAGCGTGACGCGCCGCAGCAGGGTCGTCTTCTCCGCCTCGGGCGATCCCGTCAATCCGGCCGCTTGCTGTTTAGCGTTTTTTAACGAAAAGATAGGATTTTAGATTTTGGAGTTTTGATTGTCGAATTACGGGATATGT
>JBBSDR010001505.1:0-2359 GCA_038240465.1 Gemmatales bacterium | reverse complement strand
CGCTACCAGCCCCGAGCGCAAGCGCGGGGTTGACCCGGAGCGGTCAAGAAGCGAGGGACAAGGCGTGAAGTGCCAGCGCTGCTCAAACCCGGCCACGGTACATCTGACCAACATCGAGAACAATCAGAAGCTCGAGGTCCATCTGTGTCAGACGTGCGCCGAGGCCCAGCAGCTGATCAAGAAGCAGGAGCTGAACCTGCCAGCCGTGCTGCAAACGTTGATCGGCCAGCACGTCGGCCCCTGGACGGACGAACTGGCCCGGTTGACGTGTCCCGCCTGCGGCATCCGCTACATGGAGTTCCGGGCAGCGGGACGCCTGGGTTGCCCGCACGACTACAACGTGTTCCGCGCCGGCCTGGAACCGTTGCTCCATCGGATTCATCGCTCCGAACGGCACGTCGGCAAACGGCCCCGGCGAGCCTTGAGCCTCGAGAAACAGGCCGAACTGGTCGAACTGCGGCGGTGCCTGCGGGTAGCGGTGGAGTCGGAAGCTTACGAGGAAGCCGCTCGCCTGCGAGACCTCTTGCGACAGAAGGAAGCCACGGATGAATCTGGATAACATGACTCATACCTGTGGCGAGTGGCTTCGCGGCACCGGTCCTGAGTCCGACATCGTGATCTCGACGCGAATCCGCCTGGCCCGCAACCTGGCCTCCTTTCCCTTCTGCAATCGCGCCTCCAGCTTTCAGAAGGGCGAGATCGAGACCATGATGCGCGAGCAGGTGGCCAAGCTCGACCACGAGCCGCGCCTGGGCTACATCAACCTGCCTGCGCTGTCCACGCTCGATCGCCAGTTGCTGGTCGAACGCCAGTTGATCAGCCGCGAATTGGCCGGCGCCGACGGCCCGCGCGGCGTTGCGCTCGCTCCGTCGGAGACGGTCAGCCTGATGGTCAACGAGGAGGACCATCTCCGCTTGCAGGTGATGCGTTCCGGCTTCGCCATTGACGAAACCTGGCAGCAGATCGACCGCGTCGATGACCTGCTCGAGCAGCGCATCAGCTACGCCTTCAGCGACGACTTCGGCTACCTGACCGCCTGTCCGACGAACGTCGGCACCGGCATGCGCGCCAGCGTCATGCTCCATCTGCCGGCCCTGGAACAAACGAAGGAGATTGAGAAAGTCTTCCGCGCCCTGCAGAAGATCAACCTGGCCGTGCGCGGCCTCTACGGCGAAGGCAGCCGGGCGTCGGGCCACTTCTACCAGATCTCGAACCAGGTGACGCTGGGCAAGAGCGAGCAGACTCTGCTGAACGAAATTCACGGTGTCATTCCGCAGATCATCACCTACGAGCGGGCTGCCAGGGAGCGGATGCTGCGCGAAAATCGTCAGGGGTTGCTCGACAAGGTGTCGCGCGCCCAGGGTACGCTCTACTCAGCGACGATGATGACCTCGGAAGAGACGATGGAATTGCTGTCGTTCGTCCGCCTCGGCATCAACCTGGGGCTGATCGAGGACCTGACAATAGCCACGGTGAACGAGCTATTCATCCAGACGCAGCCGGCCCATTTGCAGAAGCTGATGGGCGTGACGCTCGACGGCGAGGAGAGGAACGCCGCCCGGGCGCGCTATCTCCGCACCCGACTCCGCGAGACCGGAGCGCATCCGAATTGACGGCGTGCGCGGCGGCGAGTGAACCTCGCGCCGCAAACCGCTGTCCTCCGACCAGCCGGGCCGCGGTGGTGGAATGGCAGACACACGGGCCTTAAAAGCCTGTTCTTCGGAAGGAGAGTGCGGGTTCAAGTCCCGCCCGCGGCACTTCCCCCGCAAGCAGCGTTCTCTTTGAAACGGCCGACAAGTTCGATGCGGTGGCCGAGCAGTTCAAACCCTTCTTGACGCAGCCATTCGACCAGTTGGGGAGCGAGCCGCTCCAGCAGTTGCGGATCGTACTCCAGCGGCAAATCGCGCACTCGACCCGTTTCGAGACAGCGGAGATGATAGTGCGCGTCGCTGCGGCCATCGTAGCGCGCGACGCCGTCCTCGCTAATCAGGCGCGCGGCCACACCCGAGGCGACCAGTGCTTCGAGGGCCTTGTAAACGGTTGCGAGGCTGATGTGCGGAATCGTCTGACGAACGGCGGCGAAGACCTGTTCGGCGGTCGGATGCGTTTCGACAGCGCGCAGGTAAGTGAAGACCGCCGCTCGCTGTCGAGTGAAGCGTCGGCCGGCCTTTTCCAGCGCCTGGCGGAGTTCATCTTCGCCGGGAGGACACATCGAGGAAGGTTCAGGAGAGCGTTTCATACTCTGTCTATCATACGAAGCAGAAAATCCAAGGCGAGCGGCACAGCGTCAGCGTGCCGGTGCAGGCGAGGCGAGCGTGCCGGTGCAGGCGAGCGGCACAGCGTCAGCGTGCCGGTAATT
>JBBSDR010001504.1:0-2359 GCA_038240465.1 Gemmatales bacterium | reverse complement strand
CGGGCCGCAGGTCAAAGGTGCGGATGCTGACCGGCCGGCCTTCGAGTTGACTCAGTAACTTGCGGTAGATGCCAACTTGCTCCTCCTCCGTCGGCAGCGTGCGCCGCGCCAGAAAGAGGAATTCGCTCCGATAAAGCCCAACGCCGCCCGCTCCCTGCCGGCGCGCTTGCTCAACCTCGCAAAGCAGGTTGATGTTTACCTCGATGCGCGGCAACCCCGGCTGCAGCGGCGGAATGTCCTCGCGCTCTTTTTCGACAAGCGCCGGCGAACTGCCCGGGGCGACGAAGTCCGCGGCGGGATCAACGTAGACGATGCCATTGGTCCCATCGACCAGGAGACGCCGGCCCGGCCGCAACAGCGCCGAGAAGTTGCGGACCTGGCCGACCATCGGAATCCCCAAACTGCGCGCCAGGATCGCCGCGTGACTCTGCGGCCCGCCATGCTCGACGACGACTGCCGCGAGCCGCTCCAGCTCGACGGCGAACAACTCCATCACCGACGCCTCATGAGCCAGCAGCACGACCGGCTCGCGGCTGGCCTGTGCCGTCGTCGAATCGCCGGAACGCAGGTGCCACAACAGTCGATGAAAGACATCCTTGATGTCGTAGATGCGTTCCTGAAGATACGGCGTCGAGAGTTTCTGGAAGGCGATAACGTATTTGTCGAGCGTGAAAAAGAGCGCGCCCTCGGCGCTGGCGCCGCCGTCAAGGCAGTGATTCAGATCCTGCTCGATGCTGCGGTCCTGCATGAGCATCAACTGGGCCTGGAGAATGGCGCCGTGGTCTTCGCCGACCAGTTCGGAGATGCGCTGGCTGAGCCGGCCAATCTCATCGCGGGCATTGACCATCGCCTCGGTCAGACGCCGCTTCTCGCGTGCCGGGTCCGTGGAGCGCATGGGGATCGTTCGCCGCCATTCGTCGAAGCCATCGACGACATACGCCTGTCCCAGGCCGGTGCCTGGACTGAGCGAGACACCGGTCAGAGACGCCCGCTGGGCTGACTCGACGGACGATTCTCCATGTGAATCGTGAGCGGCGGCGACGACCTTTTCGAGCAAGCGCGCATCGCCGACAAGCGAGGCCACCTGGGCGGCGACGGTCACCAGCATCCGCACTTCGCTCTGCGAGAAATGGCGCGTCTCTCTTGTCTGGACGACGAGGACGCCCTCGAGCGAGCCGCCCTCGATAAGCGGTACGCCGAGAAAGGAGCGATAGGGGTCCTCGCCGGCCTCGGGAAAGTATTTGAAACGCGGATGCTTGAAGGCGTCCTCGACCATGACCGGCGCGAGCCGTTCGGCTACCAGGCCAGTCAGTCCTTCTTCGACGCGCATGCGAATTCGGCCGACGCTTTCCGACTGGAGTCCGACCGTGGCGCCGAGGACCAGTTCGTGCGCATCCGGTTCGAGGAGGTAGACCGAGCAGACGGCCGTCTTGAAACGGTCGCGGATCAGGCGAACGATGTTCGTCAGCGTCTCGTGGGGATCGTGACTGTGCGCAACGAGCCGGCTGCACTCCTCGAGAGTGAGTAGCAGCGAGCGATCGTCCAGTGCGCCGGGAGGGTCCATGAGGTTCCGCCTTCACGATAGAGCAGGCGGCTGCATTATGGGATAAAACACGTGAAGGTTCAACCTTGGCACATTGTAGGCGAGTCGTGTTCATTGGGCCAGCGGCCTTCCCATTTCTTCCCAAAACGCCCGCGCTGGACTCGCTCGCTCAAGCTCCTTCCGGCATCGGCCGCAGGGCGGTGCCGTTCTCGTCGTAAAACGACTCGTGCAGCAGGAAGATCTGCTCGACGGCCAGCCCGAGCAAGTTGAGTTGCCGGCGCAAGCGCAGAAAGCCTCGGCTCGTCAAACGGCGTCCCATCAGATCGCGCAGGTGCGACGGACACAGGTCGATCTCGATCGGCTCCGCTTCGTGAAGGGGGAAAGACAGATAGCGGATCGTGCCGAGTTGTTCGCATATCGCGCAGCCGCGACGTTCGCGGCGCAAGATCAGCGGCTCGCCCTCGCCGCGCAGCAGGTCCACCTGACAATCGGGACACAAGGGCTTGCCCTCCAGCCGGTCCCAGTGGCAGCCAACAGATTGACAGCGGCTGCACGGACTGTCCGCGCTGATCCCTGCGTCGCTCACTATCCGCATACTGCTCATGGACCCACCATTCCGCTTGCTGCGCTCGCGCTCGCTGCCGGGACTTCGTCGTTTCATACCCCCTATTTTTCGGCTATCGCAGGTCGCTCTCCTTACCAGTTTTCCCCGCTTCGCGCGAGGTCGTGTGTTCGAGCGCCTTAACGCGCTCTATTGCCGCTGTTAATCGCACTTTACAGGACCATTCTTGCAGAAGGGGGGGGGGGGGGGGGGGG
>JBBSDR010001503.1:0-2360 GCA_038240465.1 Gemmatales bacterium | reverse complement strand
GACAAGGTCGAGGTGGTCAAGGAACTCGAGGGCGGCTGGCTGGCGATCAAGCCGCCCGCCGGTTCGTTTAGCTGGATCAACACGCGCTTCATCCAGCAGATCACGCCGGGCCGGCCAATGTGGGTGGTGGTGGCCCATCCCGATACGAAGGTGCCGCTGCTAATGGGCAGCGTTCTCAAGGCGGACAAGCCGACTGTCGAGTCCATCCGTGTTGGTCGCGGCCAACAACTGAGGAGCCTGGGCGCGATGAAACTGGGCGACGATGGCTACTGGTTGCCCGTGGAACCGGCATCCACAGAGGTGCGCTATCTCCGGGCCGATGCGCTGGCGCGCAAGACCATCGAGACGACATCGGCCGCTCCTCCGGTTGGCGCTCCCGAGATCCCTGCCGGCCCGTTCGCGCCTCCCGGCGCTCCCGGTGTGGAACCTCCGGCGGCTGCTCCTCCCGGCGCTCCTGCCGGAGTACACCCGCTGTGGCAGCGTGCTGCGCAAGCAGAGCGTGAGGGCCATTATGACGAGGCGGTCCGTCTGTATCGGCAACTCGGCATCGAGGTGGCCAGCACCGATCACCCGCTGTCCTTGCAAGCATCGAACCAGGCACAGCGGCTGACCGACGCGCTGCAGGGCCGTCCTCCCTCGGCGCCGATTCGTCCCGACGTGAATGCGCCGACGTCGCCGTCCACGTTGCCGGCGGGATGGACTCGCAGTGGGGGCGGCTGGCTTCGGCGCGCGGGGCCAGGCAATGGGGTGGCGCCCCTCTTTGTCCTTGAAAGCAGCCAGGGTTTGCCGATCCTCTATGCAGTCGCCCAGTCCGGCTTCACGCTGGCGCCTTACGAGAACCGCAACGTCGAGTTGATGGGCGTTCGCCAGTATCGCGGCGACTTGCGCGCCTACCAGATGACCGTGATGCAGGTGCAGCCCCTCCGCTGAGCGCGAACACGTTCGGTCGCGGCGCTGTCTCCCTCGTAGCCATCCGGAGACCAGCGCCATGAGCAAGCGTCCCAGGTTCGCGCCATGTGTCTTCCTGCCGTACAGCAGCCGCGATAATGTGCCGGCGGAAAGCATCGTTATCGACGTCAGCAGTTACGCCGACTTTCCGTTTTGCACTCTCAGTCCAATGTGGGTCCACGGCGGCATTCCGGTGCCGGGCATGCCGGGCGAGACGAGTGATTCCGTCGAGGGCATCTGGCAGGGACTGAAGGTGATCCGCGGCAGGATCGCCGCGCGCCTGTTCCGGGGCAAGGGCCAGAAACGGGGCGGCAAGCCGTCCGGCCATCAATTCGGCAAACAACTCCTCGACATCGTCGAGGCACGTCAGAAGATCTACAAAGTCGCTTATGAGTGGATGCTCGTCAACCGCCTTGATCCGCCGCTGATCGAGCAACTGGTGCAGACCGCCCTGGATGGGGTGACGCAGTATATCCACGACGTCGGCGACAACGGCGACATCGGCAACGCGAACGAGCCGCTCGCCCACGCCGCTCTGGTGGTGCAATACGTCAACCGCCTTGCTCGGCAACGGATCGACGGCGTCTGACGGCGAACAGTGACTCTCCATTCACTTCAAGAATTCTGATTCCCCTGTTCCGCAGCGAGCGTTACGATTGAGCGCAGGTTCGCTTCTCGACTCGCACCGGAGACCTCGCTCATGGCCGCGCCTGTCGCCATGCCGCCGCAGTTTGGCCGCTATCGCATCCTCCAGCCGCTGGGGGCCGGCGGCATGGGTGCGGTCTATCTGGCCGAGGACACGCTGCTGTCGCGCAAGGTCGCCCTCAAGGTGCCGCACTTCACGGCGGATGACGGCCCGAACGTCCTCGAACGCTTCTTGCGTGAGGCTCGGACCGCCGCCGCCATCGATCATCCCAATCTCTGCGCCATCTACGACACCGGTGAGGTCGATGGCACTCCTTACCTGGTGATGCCGTTCATCGAGGGCAAGCCGCTGTCGCGCCTGATCGACGACGAGCATCCCTGGCCGGCGCACCAGGCGCTGGCCCTGGTGAAGAAGCTGGCGCTGGCGCTCCAGGTGCTGCACGAGCGCGGCATGATTCACCGCGATCTGAAGCCGTCGAACGTGATGATTCGGCCCAGCGGTGAGCCAGTGATCATGGACTTCGGGCTGGCGCGGTCGCTGACGCAGCAGAGCCGGCAGTTGACGCGGATGGGAGCGATGCTCGGCACGCCGGCGCACATGGCCCCGGAGCAGGTGTTGGGCGAGTTGAAACAACTCTGCCCGGCAACTGACGTCTATGGGCTGGGGGTCATCCTCTACGAACTGCTGACGGGGCATCTGCCATTCGAGGGGCCGCCGACAGCCGTCTGCGCCCAGATCCTGCATGCCGTTCCGGAAGCGCCCTCGG
>JBBSDR010001502.1:0-2362 GCA_038240465.1 Gemmatales bacterium | reverse complement strand
CAGGGCTTCAAACTGCCGGTCGAGCGCCGCGCGGACATCCGCACTCTCATCGGCGAGCGGGCTGAGTGGCTCGCCTACCTCAACTCCGCCATGGACCGCCCCACCTTTGACGCGGCCCTCGAACGCGATACCGCGCCCTATCAGTTCACCGATCGCCTCAACGGCGAGGAAATCTCTCTCGCCGAGGACGACTTCGACGACCTGTGCCGAATCCATCTCTACGACTGGCTGGAACAGGTGCCGCGCTCCCGGCATGGCTGGGGGTTCCGCCGCGAAGCCTATCGCCGCATCGCCGATCGGCTCGAAGGCGTGGCCCGGGAGGCGTACGACCGGGTCTTCGCTCAGGAACCCTCGCAGACCGAAGCTTGACACCACCGGGCAATTGAGCCACGGCAAACTTAGCCTCGGGAAGCATTGACGAGCCGGCCGGGACGGTGCGGGGCTTGCGGCTCCAGCGGCCGTCTCTCCGTGGAGCGCAGTTCGGAGATCGCCCGTCGCAACTCCACCACCAGCCGGCTCATCTCGCCGAGAGGATCGGGGGCCGCTTCCGGAGCGACCGCCGCCACGGGAATCGTCGGCGGAGCGGTTTCGGTCAGACTTTGCTGCGCGCGCCTGAGGTAGTGGGCGTAGTGGTTCAGTTCGCGAGCGCGGAGTTCGAGCCGGCGCGTTTGCTCCTCGCTGACCGCCTGGCGTGTCTCCATCGTGCCGCCGTCGCGCTGCTGCCAGTCGTGCCACAACGTCTGCAGTTCCCCCTGGACCGCAGTGCGCCGCTCCTCCAGTTCCTTCTCACTTCGCTCGGCTTCTTCCTGGAACAGTCGCACATTCGTCGCATGCCGTTCGGCTTCTTCCTGAAGCGTGCGATACTCCTTTTCGAGGGTCGCGCGATCGGTGGCCAGGTCGCGCTCCGACAGTTCGAGGCGCGTCATGCGCAGATGATACTCGCGCTCGCGCGCCTGCACGGCCTCCCAGCGGACGTTGAGGTCGGCCCGCTCGGCCGAGAGCCGCGAGTCGGCGCGTTCGACTTCCTTGAACCGCTCGCCGAGTTGTTGACGCAGCCGTTGGACCCACTCGACGAGCCGGCGCCGCGAACGCTGCAGGCGTTCGACGCGCTCGCGCGGCATGGGCGGCTCTGCCGGTGCATGGGGCGTATGGCCCGGTGGCAGATGAAGCTGGAAGCTGAATGCGCCCACCTGGACGACGTCGCCATCGTCGAGCAGCACTTCCTGAACCGTCTTGCCGTTGACGCGTGTTCCCGGCCGGCCGCTGCAATCGCGCAGTTTCCAGCCGTCGGCCACGCGGACCAGCAGACAGTGGACCGGCGCCACCTCGGGCGACACCAGGCTGAAGTCGCAGACGCTGCTCCGGCCCAGGACGATCAGGTCGCCGTCGAGAGGCCGATGCTTCCGCGACGTGTTGCCGTACGTCACCAGCAAGGCCGGCTGTGAGGGATCGAAAGTATCCTTGTCTCGTTGCATGATTTCACCTTTCCCCGGACAGGACGGGCGCTGTGTTCACCAGGGGGGAATGGGACAAGCCGCTGAAAGAAACGAAGACGGGATGTGAAACTATAGCTCGCGAAAAGCGCGGAGCAAGTGAATCGAGAAAAATGCTGCCGCCAGCATTGTTCATCTGTCGCAATTCGCCTGCCGCCAATTTGACCGGGAGCGAAAACGCGACCTACAATTCAGCCGACAGCACAATTGTCATCGGGAGTGAGGTCAATGAACCCTGTCGCGAACAGGCTGGACGAGCAGGGAACGACAGGGCCGCCACTTGCTCTGGCTCAGCGAATTTTGGCCGAAGAGACTCCCCTCGCCCTTGCCTCCCTGTTGCGGGAACTGGCCGGCACGTTCCACGCCACGGGCGCGGGCCTGGCGGACACGGCTCCGGGAGGGCAGACGCTGCGCCAGCGCCTCGAACCGGGCGAACCGCCCCTTCCCTGGACAACCGAACCGATCGTGCTGATTCAGGCCGTTGACAGCCTGGCTCCGGTCGTTTTCACGGGAGAAGCCGTGCGCTGCCTGTGTGCGGCCGCGGGCGGAGAGCGCGTCCTCTGGGTCGAGAGGTCGCCGGACGGGGTATGGAGCCGGGAGGAGACCGCGGCGCTGGGTGTGGTTGCCCAGGTGCTGGGCCGGCGGTTAGCCCTGCAAGAAGCGGGCGGCGCGCACCGGGGACAGCAGCGCATGGAAGACGCGATCCTGGTCGCCCGGCGGCTGTCGCACATTTACAGCAACGTCCTGACGAGTATCTACGGCTTCGTCGAGATGAGTCTGTCGCAGGCGCCTGCCGGCTCGACGCTCAAGCGCTATCTTGACGTCGCCTTTCGCGGCGCGCAGCAGGGCGTCGATGTGACGCAACGGCT
>JBBSDR010001501.1:0-2363 GCA_038240465.1 Gemmatales bacterium | reverse complement strand
GCGGGGCCCCCCCCCCCGCCGCCCACCCCCCCGCCGCGCGGCTAACCGGGCGAAGGAAATCACCATGAACGAATACAAGCTCAAAGAACAGATGTGTGAGATCGGCCGGCGCATCTACGCCAAGGGCTTCGCCGCCGCCAACGATGGCAACATCACCATTCGCATCGGCGAGAACGAAGTCCTGTGTACGCCGACGATGGTCTGCAAGGGTTTCCTCAAACCCGAGGACATCTGCAAGGTGGATATGCAGGGTAAACAGCTCGCCGGCACGCGCAAGCGCACCAGCGAGGTGCTGCTGCACCTGGCCATCTACCGCGAACGGCCCGACGTCAAGGCTTGCGTCCACTGTCATCCGCCCTACGCAACGGCCTTCGCCGTCGCCCGTGAGCCAATCCCGAAGTGCGTCCTCCCCGAGGTCGAGGTGTTTCTCGGCGAGGTGCCGATCGCGGACTACGAGACGCCCGGCACGCAGAAGTTCGCCGAGACCATCGTGCCGTTCGTCAAGGACTGCAACACGATAATCCTCGCCAATCACGGCACTGTCACCTTCGGGCCGGACCTCGAAAAGGCATACTGGAACAGCGAGATCATCGACGCCTACTGCAAGATCCTCATGCTCGCGAAGTCCCTCGGCCGGGTGAACTATTTCAGCGAGCAGCAGACGGGCGAACTGCTCGACCTGAAGAAACGGTTGGGATACGATGACGTTCGGTTCCGCGATCCCGGCTGCGAACTGTGCGGCGAGTCGAGCTTCAACGAACGCTATGAAGCCGAGGCCCCCGAGCCGCACGCATTCTCGCTGCCCGGCCACAACGGCCACAACGGCCACAACGGCCGCAACGGCCGCAGTGTGAAGACGGACGACCTCGACAGCCTGGTGGACATTATCACCGAACGGGTGATGGCCGCGCTGCAAGGGGCAGGCGTTTGAACGTCCTCTATGATCTTCTTTCGAGGTGAGACGACTCATGGCATTGTCCCGCTCCCAACTGGCGGGCCTGGTTTCGACGCTGGTCCTCGCGACGCTGTTCGTGGCCTTCGGGATCGCCTCGCTGGTCCTTGCGCTGGCGGGAAACTGGTACGAGTATTCCCGGGCGCTGACGCTGACGCTCAAGATCATGTGGGGGACATGGTTCATCGCGACGGCGGCGACGATCCTGACTTTCGTGACCATGTTCGGCTGGCGTTTCCGCAAACTGCGTCCCGGCGTCGGTCCGGCCGCCCTGGCGCGAGCGCTGGCGGCCGAGATCAAGCCGGCCTCGTGGTTCAAGAGAGGTTCGACGAGCTTCACCATCACCGTCGTGCTGGTGTCGCTGTTCGGCACAGCCGTGCTGGCCTCGGTCCTGATCTGGATCATCGGCGACTGGGAACGCCATCGGCCGCCGTTGGTGCTGTCACTGAAAATGATCTGGGGATTGTGGTGGGTGCTGTGCATCGCGACCGTCCTCGTCCGCGTCTCCCTGTTCAACAGGGAACGCCGGAAAGCCGCCCAGGCGCGAGCGGAATCGAACCCGAAGCCTGAAACGCAGACGGAAGACTCGCTGGAAGCCGAGGAGAATGAGCCGGACTCGACCGAGCCGGCCACGGGAAAAAAAACATGAAAGTGACCATCGTCGGCGGCGGCGGGCTTGTCGGCAGCATGACAGCCTTCGCCCTTCAGTGCGGCGGCGTCGCCAGCAACATCTGTCTCGTCGATGCCAACAAGGACATGGCCCAGGGACAGGCGCTCGATCTGATCAACGGCGCCAGCCTGGCCGGCGACCAGCGCATCAGCGCCGGCGACATGAGCGACATCCCGTCGAGTAACGTCGTCGTTGTCACGGCCGGACTGCGGCGAAAGCCCGAAGAGAGCCGGCTCGATCTGATCAATCGCAACGTCGATCTCTTCCTCAACCTGCTCGAACAGATCAAGAGCGCGGGGCTGAAAGAGTCGTCGTATCTCGTCGTTGTGAGCAATCCGGTTGACGTGCTGACTTATCTCGCGGTGCAGTGCTCGGGGCTGTCCTGGCAGCACGTCATCGGTTTGGGAACGCAGCTCGACACCACTCGTTTTCGCGGCTATCTCGCGCGGCGATTGGAAGCGCCGCCGACGCAGGTCAACGCCATGATCCTGGGCGAACACGGCGACAGCATGGTGCCGATCTGGTCGAGCGCGACCATCGCCGGATTGCCGTTGGAGCAATGGCCGGGCTGCGATGAGAACGTCCGCAAACTCGCGTTTGAGGAGACGAAGACGGCGGGCGCGACGATCATCAAACTCAAGGGCGGCTCGGGATTCGCCGTCGGTCTGTCTATCCGCGAAGTGGTGCATTCGCTGCTGCTGGACGAGCGGAAAGTGCTGCCTGTCTCGACGCTGCAACAGG
>JBBSDR010001500.1:0-2365 GCA_038240465.1 Gemmatales bacterium | reverse complement strand
AGTATGTGCTGTCGCTGGAAAAGGACCTTCCCGCCAAGGAGAAAGAGAAGATTGAGAAGATGAAGAAGGAGGCTGCCCGGCTAGCGGACCCCAAGTTGTCGCCGGAGGAGTTCGCCTCCGGGACGCTGATGGGCGCGTCCTTCGCCTACTGGAAGTCAGTCAGCGGGCTGCATCCCACCGAAACCGCCGCGAAGATCGAGCAGCCGATGCTGATCCTCCAGGGTGGCCGCGACTATCAGGTAACGATGGTTGACTTCGAGTTGTGGAAGAAGGCAGTCTCCGGCCGCAAGAACGTGGAATTGAAGGGCTACCCGAAGTTGAACCACCTGTTCGCGGAGGGCGAGGGCAAGGCGAAGCCGGCGGAATACGAGAAGGAGGGCCACGTCACCCGGGAGGTGATCGACGACCTGGCAATATGGGTGAAGAAGCATTAAGGCTCTGCCGCCTCGCCCAGTTGAGCGAGGACGAACCGCTCCCCGCGGAGTAACGCCGCGTGCAGTTGTTCAGGTCTTCTTGCGCGACGCGGACTGGCCATTTGGTTTCTTTACGGGACGAGCCGGCCCTGGTTGTGCTGCTTTGCGTTTTGTGGCTTTCTTGGCTCTCGCGCGGGGTGGCGCGACTCCGCCCGCACTGTCCCGGGGGGAGTCGTCGAAAGCCATTCGAGTTTGCGCAAGCGGAGTCAACGCCCGGAAAAAGTCGTCCGGCGAGTACGGCTTGTTCGGTGTCAGAGGGCCATGTCCATCGGAAGGGCCGAGCGGAATCAGAATGTCCTTCGAGGGACCGTGCAGCCAGAGAGCCATCACATAGACAGAAGGAAGCTTTAACAGGCGCACCTCGAAATCATCTGCCGCCACCTCCGCCAGACTTTCGGCGATGGACAGCGCATCGATGCTGCCCTCGACAAAGGGACCGGAGTTCAGATGTGAAAACTCCGGCTGTCCAGTCCCGGCAGGGCGCTGCACTTCGGCGGCGGCGACAGCCCGTTCTCCCTGCATGACCAGATAGCGCCAGCCAATGCGCCGTGCTGATTTCAGGGAGCCATTCGCCACCTTGTCGGCGTTGATTGTGTAGACATCATGAGGAGCGGCAAGCTCATGTTCCTCGGCAGTCGCGGCAGTCATGGTCCCGGAACTGTGAGGGGGGATCAGTAGCTGGCGGACGGCGCTGGACGCTTCCTCGTGACATTTTTTTGGCGGGCGTGCGGGAATGAGAGGCATGGCAACCCTCGACCATTAAGGTTTTGTCTTGTAGGTATGCGTCCAGGAGCCAGTTCCCTGGTATTGCGTGGAGAAGGAACTGTAGGTGTAGGTCGAATCGCCGTACCAGGGATCCCGCACAGACACCGACTGACCGTTAATGGTATTGTAGCCATCGAGGACAACAAAGTGTCCGCCGCCGGTGTTCCAGCCAATCCGGACGCCAACAGCCCGCTGAGAATCGATCTGTTGGCGCAGAACGGCGAAGCTGATAGTTCCCGTTGCCCAGTTCAGGAGATTGCTCGTTCGTGTCAGCGCCCGATCGAGAAACCAGTCTTGGTTGCACTGGGTGGTGCTGCCATCCTGGCAACACGTCGTTTGATTCAGTTCTTGATTCGCCAACTCACACTGTGTCCACTGACTGGCGGTGCTGTAGAAGAGCGAGGTACTCGTTGCCACCGCTGACCAGCACCAGTTGGTTTGCTGTTGATGCTGCATGGAGAAGTTCAGGTTGCGCGAGCGCGTTGCTCCTCCGACAGCGCCCAACTTGGAGCGTGTGGTCCTGAGAAAGTTTGCTGGCATTCGTCACCCCTCAACAAAGCGGGGACGGGTCACGCAATCACCCCCTTGATCGCCTGTCCGCCATGCGCGATCGGCATCGGCCGGCCATTGCGATCGGGGACCGTCAGGTGAGGATCGATGCCCATCAACTCATAAATCGTCGCGATGAAGTCCGGCGGCGACACCGGATGATCGAGGGGATAAGCGCCGATCTTGTCTGTCGTGCCGTGGACATGGCCGCGCTTGACGCCGCCGCCGAACAGCAGGCTGAATCCGCACTGCGGCCAGTGATCGCGGCCCGCCTTGCCGTTGACCCGCGGCGAACGTCCCATCTCGCCCATCACGACCACCAGTGTCGAGTCGAGCAGGCCACGCGACTCCAGATCGTCAATCAGGGCCGGCACGATTTGATCGAGCAGCGGCAGGTTGAAGCCCTTGAGCATGCCGAAGTTGTTCTCGTGCATGTCATACGAATGGCCGTACTTGCCGAAAATCTCCTGATGCACGCTGACGAACGGCACCCCCGCCTCGACCAGCCTGCGCGCGATCAGCAGGCTCGACCCGGTCAAGTGACGGCCGTAGCGGTCCCGGACGGCGGGCGGCTCCCT
>JBBSDR010001499.1:0-2367 GCA_038240465.1 Gemmatales bacterium | reverse complement strand
GTCCACTCGGGCCAACCCAACAACAGGCGATGACCAGCCTGGCCCCCTAAACCCTCCTCCCCGGGCCGGGGGTGGGGGCACTTAATGCGCCCGGGCTGTTTGACACCCCGGGGCCTTTACGGGCCCCGCTCGCCTTTTTCTGCACCACTATATTCTCTCTCACTTACCCATTTCGTTCAAGATAGCGGAGTCATTTCGCCCCTCGCTTCTTTTTCCCTGGCCCTATCGAACTCCTCTTTCGCCATCCCTCAGAAATTGCCCCGTCGAAGCACTGAAACGGCGCTGGCACAGGCAAACGGTCGATTTCAGCGGGATGAACCGTCGAGAGATTCTGTATCTGCCCGCGCAAGTGGGCCAACCTGCACAAGGAGTGTGACATGCGTTGGAACCGGGTCCTGGGTATAGTGGGCGCGTGCCTGTCCGTGGCAGTGCCGGTCTTGCGAGCGGAAGATCCGGTCTGGGTGCCGATCAGTACCTCCTTCAGCCAACTCGTCCAGGCGCAGCCAGCCCCCGGAGCGCAGCCGGCGCCGGCTCCCGAAGGGGAACCCCCGCCAGACCTGTTCGCCCAGGCTGGCGATCAGGGGCCGGCCGGATCGAGTAATCCGGGCGCCGGTCATCCGCAGATGATTGGCGATCTCAATGGCGGCATCTTCGTCCGCCGGGCGCTGACGTTCCCCACCACGGTCACCCTGGAAGTGACCCGCACCAACACAGCGACCAACGCCTCGGCCAGCCAGCACCTCCTGGTTCCAAGCAGCATCACCCGAGAGGTGAACGTCCCCCTCGCCGCGCGCGGCCCCTTCAAGATCGGTGAAAACGAAAGTCCTCTGCCCACCACCCGCGCCTACACCACCTACAACTACTTCAACAATGTGGCGATCTTGCCCGGCGAGTCCCGGCTCAAAGTGGGCGCGTTTGACATTCCCCAGTTTCCTTCGCTCAACCAGACCACCCCGACCGTGACAACTCTTCCCGGGTTGTCCGATCCCGGCTCCATCAGCGGGACCTTCGACCTGCCCCCCGAGCCAGTGGTCACGACTGGCCGCAATGTGACCACTGTCCGCGTCCTGGGCTTCGATCGGGAGCCGGCCTTGCGCCGCCTCGACGTTCATCGTGAAGTCTTCGGATTTGAGCAGGCGTGTTTCGACAACAACTTTTCGGTGGGAGTTCGCCTGCCGCTGATCCAGCAAACCGGGGAGCCGTCGCTCGATGGCAGCCACATCGGCGACGTCAGCGCGATCTTCAAGTACGCCCTGATTAACGATGCGGAATCGGGTACTGTGGTGTCCGCTGGCTTGATGGTAACGGCCCCAACTGGCGAGGGCGATGTCGCCGTCGATGGCAAACAGATTCATCCAACGCTGGTGCAGCCCTATGTGGGCTATTTCGCGAACTTTGGCCAGTTCTACGTTCAGGGCTTCAGTTCCTTGATCGTCCCCACGGACTCGCGAGACTCCACCTTGTTGAGCAATGACGTTGCCGTGGGCTACCGCATTGCTCGCGATGAGAGCGAAGCCAATATCATTCGCTACATCGCTCCCACCCTGGAAGCCCATCTTACCACACCGCTCGACAATCGCGACGCGCACGGCAGTCCGGGCGGGTTCCCTGATATCTTCGTCGCCACCGCTGGCGTCCACCTCGGTCTGGGCGACCGCACCAGCCTCACGGTCGGCGCCAGCACACCGCTGACCGGCCCCCAGCCTTTTGACGCCGAGGGGATCGTTCAGTTTAACTTCCGTTTCTGATAACTTCCCACCTCAGGAAATCCTCATACGAAATCCGAAATCCGAAATCCGAAATCCGAAAGAAGAAATGCTGGGTGTGCTTCTGTTTCTGTTTCGGGTTTCGGATTTCGGATTTTTCATTCGTTGGTTGAACTTTCCATGATCGAACTCCTCCTTAACAGCGGGGTCCTCAGCGTCAGTCTTTGGCTTGGCGTCGCTGTGTTTCTCGCTGGACTGCGCGACTGGCTCGTTGTGCGCCGCACC
This sequence comes from Gemmatales bacterium, assembly GCA_038240465.1. Taxonomy (GTDB): domain Bacteria; phylum Planctomycetota; class Planctomycetia; order Gemmatales; family Gemmataceae; genus JBBRIK01. The sequence continues at coordinate 376 of JBBSDR010001499.1, read as the reverse complement.
GCGCCCGAGGGACGCCGGGTTTCCAGTCTGACTGGCCTGTTTGGCTTGTCGCTCTTCCTGATCTTCCTGGGCTTCGGCACGGCGATTAACGTTGGCCTCGCCCTGCTCAAGGCATATGCCGCCCCGCGCGACATCATGCAGGACGTCATCTCGGCCCGGGAGTTTCTCGCCGGCCGCTCGCTCTACCCGGACAACATGAACGAGTTGATGCGCGACACGCTGGCCCGCGAGTCCGATCCGCTTTCCGTGCTGCCCTTTCCCGCTGCTCTGCGCGAGAAACTCGCCGCCCGCCGGCAGCAGGGCATCAGCGATCACTGGGTCCAGGCCCATCCGCCATTGATGACGCTGTTCGTCGCGCCTTTTGTCGCTCTTGGCG
>JBBSDR010001498.1:0-2370 GCA_038240465.1 Gemmatales bacterium | reverse complement strand
GCCACTGCCCCGCCGGGGCGCGCTGCTCAGCGTCGGCATAGGCGTCCATGAGCAGCCGCCACGTCAGCCCGGCGAGTCTCCAGCCCCGCGTCGAGAACCTGGACCCGGGCAAGGGATCGCCTCCGCAGGCGGCTACCCCGGCCGATGATATGGGGGTCGGCTGCATGCCTTGCCTCCCCTCGAGCGCGAGAGGACCCTGGCAGCCCTGATTTCCGCGGGCGGACAGGACATTATGAACTGGCTCATCGAATACCCTCACACTCCCCGCCAAGGAGAAGCTGTCGTCGAGAAATCACCAGTGGGGCATAGACCACCTGTACCATACCATCGTTCCAGGAACACGACTCTACCGTGTCATCCGCGACGGCGAAACCTGGCCCGCCACATGACTTGGCATACCCGGAACTGGCTTTCCTTGAAAAACCTCTTCGAGAAGCTTGAGAGCGTTCCCTCTCTCGCAAACAAGTCCGTTGAAACGGCACTCGCCCGACGCGCCAACGAGGGCTGACGCGAGAAACCCTCGCTGGCGCGTCGGGCGGATATCAGTGCCACTCGGTTCCGTCCTTGCGCTCCAGATACTCGAACGACACCGCCTTGAGCGCGGCACGCTCAAACAGCTTCTTTTCCGTTTGCACCTGGTGCTCCTTGACCGCCGTGATGACGATGCCCTCACGGCCCTTGAACTTGCCGGCGCGGTCGATCGCGCACAGTGTCGTCGGTCCGGAGACGAATCGCTCCACGACCTCCGCGCTGTACGGCCCGCGATACAGGATCGGCACCATCTCGACGCCGTGCCTGTCGCAGAGCGCGATCTTCCGATCGACGTCCAGGTACTGGCCGTCCACCGTGATGTCGAAGGCGCGGAAGGCGTGACGGCCATTGTCGAAACCGTACGCCATGTCCTGCACGCCGGAGCCGAAGAGTTCGCCGAAGACGACGACATCGTGACGCGGTTCGCCATCCTCGCGCGCCAGGTCGTGCAGCAGATTGCGGACCGGCTCCGTCATGCACTCCCAGAACTGCGAGCGCACCGTCATCTCGTAGGACTCCTCCTCGCCCGTCTCGACATTGTGCCGCATGCGGCGAAAGTTGAAGTACTCCTTGCGGCTCATGCTGTTGCTGCCGGCCATCAGGCGGCACTCGATCGCACCATCCTCTCTGCCTTCGCGCACCAGTCCCAGGCGGCAGTTCTTGCCGTGGATCTTCTCCGTCAGCACGACCTCCTCGCCTTCCTGAAACAGGTCCGGGAAGTGACGCCAGTTCTCCAGTGTGCAGTAACGGTGAAAGGCGGGATTGCCGCGATCCGTCTCGCCATCCTGCACTTCGGGTGGAGGTTCCCACTTGGTGATGCCGAGGATGTCGGCGACGTCCTTGCCGACCTCCCACGAGGGATCCGCGGGCTTCACGATCAGGCCAAAGGACGGAAAGCCACGCAGGCGCGCGACGCGGACCCGGCCTCCCGGCGGACGCTGGCCGGTGATGCTGCTCACCCCCAGCGGAGACAGGTACTTCGTCACCCCCAGTTGATCGGACAGTTCGGGCGGCAGGATGCTGTCGGGAGGAATGTAGACGCAAGGGTCGCCGGCCTCGAACTGGTTCGTACCCGTCTCGGCGTTGCGGCCAGCGCAGACCTTCCAGCCCTTGATGGTGACGATGCACATGCGGTCGGCGTTGGGGTGCGCCTCGACGCCGTCAACGCGGCAGACTTCGACGATCAGGCTGCTCATGGCAGAATGTCTCCTCGATTTCCATCATCCTTCGCGCCAGAGCGGAAAACGGCAAGCAAGATAAGCGCGATCCGAGGAGGGACACGGCAAGCCGCCGGCGTGTTCGCCTGCGTTCAGCAACGAGGCGCGGTTGGTATAATGCCCGGGACCAAGGAACCTCTCAGGATGGCACCATGTCCCCCGAACCCTGGCCCCCGGCTGTTCAGGCACTCCTGGACTGGACGTCGGACCGCCCCAGCGATGCGGTCGCGCGCACTCCCCGCGTGCGCCGCCTGTTCGCCGAACTGCTTCCGTCCTCGCTTCCTTTCCCCCTCATCAAGGTAACCGGAACCAACGGCAAAGGGTCCACCTGCGCGATTCTGGAGAGTTGCCTCCAGGCCGCGGGACAGACGACCGGCCTGTTCACTTCGCCTCACATGCTCCGCGTTCAGGAGCGCATCCGCGTTCAGGGGCAGGACGTCTCCGCCGCCGAACTGGACGTTCACGCCGCCCACGTCCTTGAGCAGTTCCAGGACTTCGTGGCTCGCCACGGCCAGGCGTGGGTCCCGGCTTTCTTCGAGGGACTGATCCTGATGGCCCTCGGGATTTTCCGTGAACGCGGCGTGACTGTGGCAGTTATCGAGGGCGGAGTCGGAGGGGCCAG
>JBBSDR010001497.1:0-2371 GCA_038240465.1 Gemmatales bacterium | reverse complement strand
GGAATCGACTACGCGGATCCAATAAATCCAAGCGCCGACGTAAGCAATAATCGTTACGGGTAATATGTGTGTTACCAATCAAAGTCAGCTCAAGTGATCATTAGAGAATAATTCTGTCGGTTTCAGCGTGAACGGATACAACTTGATATAGTGAAGCGGAATGTTCCTCCCGTCCCTGGCGAGCAACCGGCCATGAACCGGCAGTGGCATCCGCTGTTCGCGCACCTGCTCGGCCTGCTCATCAAGGACTTCTACGAGGTCCACACCGAGGTGCCGGTCAGCGACTTGCCGCGCCGGGCCGATCTGCTGCTCATCCATCGCCATCCGGGCCAGCAGCCGAACTTCCGGGGCTTGTGGAGCAACCTCAACGACTGGAACATCCTGGAGTTCAAGGGACCGACGGACAGCGCCGAGGAGGAAGACCTGGAATTGCTCATGCACGTCGGCACCGGTGTCACCTATCGGCTCAACGAACAACGATACGAGCGGCAGGAAGCCCGGCTCGAGAATCGGCAGGTGTCCTTGTGGTATCTTGCCCCCGTCCTGGGAGAAACGTTCCTGGGCCATGCGCGAACGCGGATGTACCTGGAGTACCAGACGGGCGGGCTGTGGCGTGGTTCGAGTTGGGGCCACACGATCTGGTTGCTGGCCTACCGCGATGCGCCCGTAGAAGCAGACACGATTCCCTTGCATCTGCTGGATCTGGACCCGGCGGGAGCACCGGCCGCGCTGGGTGAAGTGGTGCTGGGGACAGAGGAGTTGTTGCAGCGGTTTTCGAAATGGCTGTCCACGTTGCAGCCGGAGCTATGGAAGGAGATTCGGCAAATGGCGAGTACATCGAAACGCGATTCGATCATCGACTGGCAAGCGGTGGGTGAGTTCGCCGACCTCGGAGAAGCCGTCCGGCTGCTGCCTCCGGAAAAAGTCATCCAGATCCTCGGCGTCGAACGCGCCATCAAGGCGATGGGAGCGGAACAGGCACTGGACGGCTTGCTGGCGACTGTCTCGAGGGAACAACTCCGGGAGATGCTGCGCCGCCGGGATAAAGAGTAGAGGCGAAGGAAATAACGGCCGGTCCCGTTCGCAACGCAGCGACCCGCGCCGTCCATAAGCATTCTCGTGTCGTCGCCGGCAAGCAGAATCAAGGTTTGGGCATTTTCGACGTCCGCCCAGCCTGAGGGGCTATCGAAGGAGATTCGGCATATGGCGAGCACATCGAAACGCGGTCCGATTATCGACTGGGAAGCGGTGGGCGAGGCGTGTAGTCCAGGCTGGCCAGGTGACGGCGCAAGCCTTCTTCCGGCGAACTGATCGCCTGGGCCAGTCGAGGCCGCATCGCGTCCGGTCTCTGGTCCGCACGCAGATGGACGTGTTGCAGATACTGCAGGTAGCCGAGCAGGGCCGTCTTCGCCTCGCGGTTGCCACGCAGGAAATAGTACGTCCAGGCCCACGCCTCGCGATACTCGCCCGGCTTCATGTCCTTGACCTGGTCCAGCCCCTCCAGCCGCGCCAGGTTCGGCTCGAACGGATCGACGACCGAACGGCGAATGTGATTGAGATGCGACTCGTTCACGCCGCCCGTCTCCGGCGGCAACTCGAAGAACTCGGCCAATCCCTCATCCAGCCACAACGGCACATCCCTCAGGACACTGTGCAGAAGCGCGTGCGTCAACTCGTGGCGCAAATCCTGGAGGATGCGATCGCCCCAGTAGGTGAACACGAGCAGGTCCTCGCCGCCCATGGTGCGCGGCTGGGCGACGAAGAACGCTCGCCGCTTGGGCAGCTCGGGATAGCGGGCCTGCATGTACTGTTCGTAGCGCTCACGATCCTCGAACAGGTAGACAAGTACCGGCCGTTCCGACGTGGGCAGTTGCAGTTCCTTGTAGACCTGATCGCGCAGCCCTTCCAGCTCCTGAAACTCCGCCTTCTTGCGGTCCAGTTCAAAATCGGAGAGGAAGACGTAAGGCGGGATGCGAACCGAGTAGCGACTCGGCTTGCCGGTGGCGGAAGGGGTATGGTTGTCGCGCGGCCCGGCTCCCTCGGCGATCTTGTCGTCGCTTGAGGTGAACATCTTCAGACCGCGACAGCCGGGCTGTGCGAACGCAAGCAGGCCCAGGACAATGGCGATACACAGGGGGGCTGACAACCGGCTCATGCACCCAGACCCTCACGACGATGAATCCCCGGTAAGGGGTGATGACATACCCATTCGCGCCGATGAATGCAAGCGATTCTCCCGGAACCCCTCGGAAATCCTCGCAACCTCCTCGTTCCCACGCTCTGCGTGGGAACGGCTTCTTCGACGCTCTGCGTCCTCTGAGGTGCAGACGCAGGCCGGAGCCTCTTCGGACTCGCGCGACGCAGAGCGTCG
>JBBSDR010001496.1:0-2375 GCA_038240465.1 Gemmatales bacterium | reverse complement strand
AATTCACAAATTCACCAATCGACAAATTCACCAATCCGCGTCGTTCAGCGCTGATAGATGGGCAGGGCGGCGTTATCCAGTTGCAGGATGGTCAGGTAGCAGGCCGTCGCAAACACCGGGCCGACATGGCTGCCGGTCCAGTAGCCCTCGCCGGACTGCGTCTGCTTGAGGAAGTCGAACGTCGATTCGCGATACTTCTTCCAGCTCAACCGATCCGCTTCCTTCGAGCCGGGGAACAACTTGGCGTAGCCGTCGTCGCCGAGCATGTACAGCGCCTGGCCGTAGTAGTAGTGCGTGTATTCGTCGTGGCCAAAGCGAGCGCCCTTGAGCAGCGGCACCTGACGCTCGCAGAACTGGAACCACTTCTTGACGTTGGGCGAGTTGTAGTCGCCGGAGCTGAAGCCACAGGAGATGGCCGCCGCTGTCAGGGCCGGCCGGCCGCCGCCGCCAGCGCCGTGAGCCAGACTGTAGACGATGCCGCCATCGTTGCCGGTCGAGTCGTTGAGATACTTCTTGGCCATCTTGATGGCCTCATCGGGGACCTTGATGCCGGCGTTGCGCGCGGCGCGCAGGCCCTGCACCTGCGTGATGGTGACGGAACCCTCGTCGAAGTTGCCGCCGTCCTTCGCGGAGACATAACCCCAGCCGCCGCGCGACGTCTGGGCGTCGTGCGAGAACTTGGCGGCGCGGGTGAGGATCTCCTCGAGCTTTTTGCGCTTGTCGATGTCCTTCTCTTCGCCGTAGACGGTCGAGAGGAAGAGCAGCCCGAAGCCGTGACCGTACATGTAGCGGCCGGCCTCACCGGGGATCTGCGGATTGCCGATCATGCCGTTGGGCATGCAACTCCGGATCAGGGCATCGCGGGCGCTGGCGATGTTCTTGGCGTACTTGCCTTCGGTGGCCGTGCTGCCTTCACACAGAAGCGCCATGCCGCCGAGGGCGGTCATGGTGATGGGGTAGCCTTGACCGGCTGCTTCCCAGGTGCCGGTGCGCTTGTTCTGCTGATCGACGAGCCACTTGAGGCCCTTTTGAACGGTCGGACGATATTTTTGCGGTACGCCTCCGTCAGCCAGGACGGGGGCCGCTCCCACGGAAAGGGAGATGAGAACGCCCAGCAACGACAGGCTTCGCATGCGTCTTTGCTCCTTGATCACGACTTGAACAGCGGTGGGCAACACATCACCTTCACAGTAATTGAAGACGATTCAGCCCAACTTTTCTCACACGAACGCGCCTCGCGCGGGTGGAGGCGCGAGCCGAAGTCCTGCTGGTGTATGGCGTTTCGCGCTGAGGAAGGCAGGGAAGGAAAATCCGGCAAGGTCCGCCCACTCGATCTGCTTTTCCTATTCAAGCAGATCGTGCGCGGCAATGCAAGGTGTCCTGCCGCTCGCGGCTTGGCGGTCTTCATTCCGCCAAGCCGCAAGCGGCAAGAACCCGCCTCAGCGTTTCCCCAGTTCGACGCACATCAACTCGGCATTGTCGCGCAGGTAGAGCTTGCCCCGGCTCAGGGCGGGATGCGCCCAGGTCGGCTTGCAGACCTTCGCGGTTGCCAGCTCGACATACTCCTTGGGGCTGGGATCGAGCAGTTTCAGATTGCCGAAGTCGTCCAGCATCAGCAACTTGTCGTCGGCCGTGCGCAGCAGGGCCGCATGATAGGTCGCGACATTCTCCTTCTTCCACAACTCCTTGCCGGTTTTCGTCTCGATGCAGCGCAGCGTCGAGGAGGCCGCTTTGAGCAACTCGGCCGATCCCGTGATGAGATAGATGTGGTCCTTGCCGACCGGAACCGGCGTCGAGAAGTAGCACGTCAGCGTCTTGTTCTTCCACACCTCCGAGGCCGCCGGCTTGTCGTCCTCTTTCAGTTTGACGCCAATGCTGCCAAAGGTGACCGAACTGGCCAGGAGGATGTCGCCCGACTTGACCGGAGTCGTCGAGCTTTCGTTGAGGCGATCGACGAGCGGCACCTCCCAGAACAGCTTGCCGTCCGCCGGATTGAGCGACCGCAGCCCCTTCGCCGTCAGGAAGACCACCTGCCGATCCTTACCCTGTCCGAAAGCCATCGGCGACGAATAACTCGCACCATCGTCGAGCGCCTTCCACAGGGTTTTGCCGTCGGTTCGGTCGAAGGCGACGATGGATGCCCCCTTCGCCCCGACGTTGACGAGGACCTTGTCGCCCTCGATGAGCGGCGAGCAGGAGGAGCCGAAGAACAGCGGCGGAGCGGAGAACTCCTTCTTCGTGTCCACCTTCCACACGTTCTTGCCATCGGCGGCGTTCCAGCAGGCGAGGATACCCGTGACGCCAAAGGTGTAGACTTTCCCACCGGCAACCGTGGGGGTCGCCCGTGGCCCAAGACCGAAGATGCTGGAGAACTT
>JBBSDR010001495.1:0-2376 GCA_038240465.1 Gemmatales bacterium | reverse complement strand
GCAGTTCATCCACGGCGAGGGCCTCGACATGGTACTCGCCAACGTCCGCCTCCTGCGCCGGCAGTCCGGCGAGCCAATCGCCGAGAGTAAGCCGTCCGAACCCAGCGTCGCCTACAGCCTCGTGTCCGGCCAGTTCGCTCCGCCAACGCTGCCCGCCGCGGAAACAGTCGCTCGCTCCGCGCCCTCCGCGGCGCCGTCGAGGCTTTCGGCGGGCGGACCCGAGTCGGAGTATTTCCGCTCCGTGGCGCGGATTGGCGTTCAGGTCGCGGAGGCGCTGGCCTATGCACATCGCCAGGGCGTCCTGCATCGCGACATCAAGCCGTCCAACTTGCTGCTCGATCAGCAAGGGACAGTGTGGATCACCGATTTCGGCCTGGCCAAGGCCGAGGGGTCGGATGAGCTGACGAACACGGGCGACATTGTCGGCACCCTGCGATTCATGGCTCCGGAGCGTTTCGAGGGCCAGTCGCTGCCGCAGAGCGACATTTACGCCGTCGGCCTGACCCTGTACGAGGCGCTGACGTTGCGCTCGGCGTTCAGCGCCGCGAACCAGCCCCGGCTTATCGAGATGGTGCTGCACGAGCCGCCGACGCCGCCGCGGAAGATCGACCCGAGCATCCCCCAGGACCTCGAGACCATCGTTCTCAAGTGCCTGCACAAGGAGCCGGCCGAGCGCTACGCCACGGCCGAGGCGCTGGCGGAAGACCTGCAGCGGTTTCTCGCGGATCGGCCGATCAAGGCCCGGCGAACGCCCTGGCACGAGCGCACCTGGCGCTGGTGCCGGCGCAACCCCGGCTGGGCCGGCATGTTCGCGGTCAGCTTCACCCTGCTGGCCGTCATGGCGATCGGCGGCGCTTTCATGAGCTTGCACCTGAGCGCTGCCCTGGCCGAGTCGCGGAAGGCGGAACTGGAGCGAAAAAAACAGTTGTTCGAGTCGCTGGTGTCGGAAGCCAAGGCGCAGCGGTTCAGCGGCCGGATCGGCCAGCGCTTCGGCACGCTGGAATCGATCCGCAAGGCGTCGGCGATGGCGCATGACCTGGGGAAGCCGGAGTCCACTTTCGACGAGTTGCGCGACCTGGCGATTTCCGCCCTTGCTCTCCCGGACATTCACCGGGTACGCGACTGGGAGGGTTGGCCGGAGGGCAGCCGAAGCCTGGCCTTTGATGCCCCCCTGGAGCATTACGCGCGCGGCGACACGCAGGGGAACATCACCGTCCGGCGAGTGGCGGACGACGTCGAGATCGCCAGCCGGATCGGGGAAAGGCCGACGGTCAATGTCGGAGGCTTCGAGGAGGACGGACGCGGCATCCTCTTGCTCGACTCCGCTGACAAGTCGTGGAAGCGTTTCCGCTTCGACGCCAGTGCGGCTATCCCGCTGGCCCAGCAACCCGCCCTGTTCTCGTCGGATTTCTCGACAGCCACCACGTCGGACCGGAAGTTGTTCGTCGCTCTCAATCGAAAGAGCGGCGTCCTGAACGTATCCGATCTGGCTTCGGGGAAGCACCTGCGCGACATTCGCTTCGGCAAGTGGGCCAGGGCAGACGATCTCGTTTATGATGTCCTGTGGGACATGCATCCCTGGCGGCACGAGTTGGCGCTCGCCATGGGCGGCCATCGCGATCCCGAACGCCGGTTTGTCCGCATTATCGATCTGGACACGGGGACCGTCGTGGAACTGGATGCCGGCCCCCGGATGGAGACGCACGGCGCGGTTTCCTGGCACCCGGATGGCCGGACCCTCGCCGTCGCTTACCTGCAGTCGGTCCTTCTGTGGGACGTGCCGACGCGCAGGTACTTCCCGCCGATCACCAGCCACAAGGGCGGGGGCCTGAGCGTCTCCGTCAGCCGTTCCGGCCAGCTCATGTCCACCTACTCGGGGTGGATGGGGGGCGTCAAGTTCTGGCATCCACACACGCGGAAGTTGCTGCTGACCGTACCCAATCTGGAAATCCATCCGACCTACTCGGCCCCCGACGGCCGCATGTATACCTACCGCATCAACGGCACGCGCCTGCAACTCTGGGCGACCGAGCCGAGTCCCGTTCTGCGAGTGCTGGTTCGCGGCCCTTCTCGGGGTGCCATCGGTGAATACCGCCGCAGCTCTGTGCATCGCGATGGCCGGCTGCTCGCGGTCGGCACATCGCAAGGCGTCTCGCTCTTCGACCTGTCCCGGGGCGTGGACGTGGGCCATCTTGACCTCGGCTATAGCATCACGGCCCAGTTTGATCCGGCGACAGGGGACCTGCTCACGTTCGGCAGGCAGACCTGGCCGAGCAGCAGAGGGAGGAGTTGAAGACGTTCCGGGCCGAGGCGGAAGCGCTGCTGCGAATCGAGCGCCCGAAGTGACACGATGGTTAGCCGCGACGCGAGTCTTCG
>JBBSDR010001494.1:0-2378 GCA_038240465.1 Gemmatales bacterium | reverse complement strand
TGATCGTTCTCTGCTTGGAGTGCGCAGCAGCGTTGTTCCCAATCCGCACAACGACTACAGGTGCTATGCCTCATGTTTACCATGGCCATCTTTGTAGTCCGGCTACGTTTTTTGGCCAGATCGCCGGTGAACGGTTACGCGGGCCAAAAGCCCGGGCGCAAGATATCGATGCCTCCGATTTCGCGATCAATATCGTCGATGAATTGCCCAAGTAACTGTTCCTGTTCACTTAGGGTCAGGGCAGGCAGTTCTTTGATGCCAAAAAGTTGACGCAATTGTCCAACAACCTCGGCAGAAGTATCTCCTTGTAGAGTTTCCCAAACCGATGAATCAACTTCTTTTCCTAATACTTCCCCGTGTAATATGGCCAAATGTTCCATACTTGATCATTGTACAATATTTGTAGATGGCGTCTAAATATAATTTCTGGGTGTGTCTTTGTGTGTGGGTTAGGAATGGAGAGCCTTTTTTTCCGCAACTGCTAAAGCTTTTCAAACAGAGTCCAGAATGGAGCTCCCTACTGGACCAGGTGAGGAAAGTTATGGAGACGCGGCGCAAGGTGTGGGGTGCCGAGCTATAAACGCACGAGTCGAGATTACCGAGACTGTTACCGGCCCGTTTACAGAAATTTGATCCGATCGAATGCTGTTGGTTGCACTCTCGGCATGTGGACATGGTACGAAAAAGTTCAAACCGCCTGGAGACACTGAGAGCGTGTTCCATAAGGGGTATTTCGTAGGATAGGCTGATGAGAAGCCCGCCTTATCCGAGCGACCTCACGGATGAGCAATGGTCTTTGTTGGCACCTCTTATCCCACGCGCAGTCGAGAACGGTCGGCCGCGCAAGACGGACATGCGTGAGGTAGTCAATGCCATCTTCTACCTCAACCGTGCGGGCTGCCCTTGGCGGATGTTGCCTCGGGACTTCCCCCCTTGGCGAACGGTCTACAACTACTTCGAGGGCTGGAGGGACGACGGCACTTGGACCCAGATCGTCAGGAGCTTGCGAAAGCAGGTGCGGGTGGCGGCAGGGCGTGAACCCACCCCCTCGGCAGGCAGCATCGACAGCCAGTCGGTCAAGGCTGGCGGCCCCGGCGAGCAACACGGCACCGACGGGGGCAAACTGGTCAAGGGCCGCAAACGCCATATCGTCTTTGATACCATGGGGTTGCTGCTGGCCGTCGTCGTGACCGCCGCGAATGTGGACGACGCGAAGGGAGCCAAGGAGGTGTTGAGTCAACTGGCAGCGCAGGACTTCCCGAGGCTGGAGGTGCTGTGGGCGGACCACAAATACCACAATTACGAATTGGAAGAGTGGCTGGGCGAGAACGCCCGATTCACGATTCAAGTGGTAAGCCGGCCGAAGGGGAGCCGCGGATTCATCCTGCTGCCCAAGCGCTGGGTAGTGGAACGGTCGTTGGCCTGGCTGGATCGATATCGTCGCAACAGCAAAGACTATGAACGACTGGTGGAGTCGAGTGCCGCCATGATCAAAATCAGCATGATTCAACTGATGTTGCATCGCTTGAGACCATCATGACACAATATTTGTGCTCAGCGCAGCGTGGCGCCTGCAACTGTACACAAGACCAGTTTCGGAACACGCTCTGATTCGAGATTGGGCCGAGTTGCTGGGGGGGCTTCCCCCAGGCACACAATCGGTGCGGACAGTCTGACTTCTTCAGGGTAAAGTCCGGCGCAAGCGTCCAGTTTCCTTCTCCCTGCGGCCATCCTCACATAACCTGAGCCGACGAGGGATGAGCGGACAGTCATGCGGTTAGCATTCTCCTCAAGAGGGATGGTTGGCAAGCGAGTAGTGGCCAACGGGCGTGCCTCTGATTACCCCTCTCCTTCGCTCAGTGCCGCTGATACGCGATGTCCTGCATGTGCGCATCCCAGCAGGCCCTGCAATCAGCGCACTTGCCGCCGTTCTCGGGCGCCTGGCAGCGAAACGATCCCTCGTGCGGCTCGGCGGTGAGGACGGTCGAGGTCGTTGCCCAGGTCTTTGGCGGAGGACCATCCACAAGTGACGCTGAGAGGCGAATGAGCAGGTTCGGCGCGAACTGGCCGAGCCTCCGCCTGGTCTGTCGTGCGATCTCGCCTTCCCGGGACGGGAGCCAGTGCCAAATGTCGGGAGTGTGCCTGGCGACCGTGTTGATGTTTATCAGGTGCTCGACCGATTGAACGTCCCCACTGTCGAACCAGCGGAAGTAACGATCGCACAAGTAGTTGATGAGGAAGATCATCGCGGGCGTCCAGAGTGGATTGAAGAGGCCGCGATATCGCTCCTCCAGCTTCTCAGTCACGTTCGGGCGCCGATAGTTGCCCTTGAGCGCGTAGCAATCGTGACAGACGGTTCCTTGCTTCTGCGCGAGCAG
>JBBSDR010001493.1:0-2378 GCA_038240465.1 Gemmatales bacterium | reverse complement strand
CGTCCTTGTTTTTTCTTCCCCCGGCGGCGTTCGCCTCTCTGCCGGCGAAGAGGTTCGCCAAGGAGAGTCCCAGGCCGGAGAGCGCTCCCACACGCAGGAACTCGCGGCGGCTGACGCCCTCACAGTTGCGTGATGCGGCGCGGAAGAGGTTGAGCATGCTGACCTCCGGAAGGCGTGAACTCCAGGCAGACTGATACTTCTAGCAGATTTCCGGCGGAATGCCAGCACCCGCTTTGCCTGTCACGCGCGATCGAGCAACCAGCGGACGACGAACGCTTCTCCCCAACGCATGCCGCCCAGCGCATCGCGGCCGACGAACCCCAGATGTCCGCCGTGCTCGACGATGCGCAACTCGACACTCGGCGGAGGCTGCAATTCCTCGAAGGGCCTCACATCGACAAAAGGATCGTCGCGCGCCGTCAGGATGAGCGTTGGCACCCGGATCGCCGGAATCAGCGGCGCCGACGAGGAATGGGCATAGTAATCCTCGACGCTGGTGAAGCCATTCCGCGGCGCCGTGTACAGATCGTCGAACTGGCGCAGCGTCGGCCGGGCCGGAAAAACGACGCGCGGGATATCGGGAAATAGCTTTTGCCTCTGCTGCGCCTGGCCCACCAGGACGCGCGCAAAATAGCGGTTGTAGAGCAGGTTGCTCCGCTGCGACATCAGCAAATCACAGCGATACAGGTCGATCGGCGGCCCCAGGGCGACGACGCGCTGCAGCCCGGGAATGGGATTGGCCGCGCTCTCGCCGGCCAGTTTGACAACCATGTTGCCGCCCAGGGAGACACCGATCAGCAGCAACGGCGAGGTGGGACTGAGCGTGTGGACGTAATCGAGAATAGCGCGCACGTCATCGGAACGGCCGGCATGATAGGGCTTGCGCGCCAGGGCCAGTCCGTCGCCGGTGCCGCGCAGATCGGCACGAATCGTCCGCACGTCGCGGGCCGCCAGCAGATGCGCGAAGCGGCGCAGGTGTCCCGAGTCGTGGTTTCCGCCCAGGCCGTGGATCAGCACCGCGATGGGAGCGCCGTCGTGCCAGCGCGCGGGGGTCGCGTCGTGGATCACCAGGCGGTCGCCTTCGGACAGCGGCACGAGATGCTTGATCGTCCGATGGCGGAAGCGCGGACCCGCCCACAGATGGCCGAGGATCGTCTGGACGTGACGGTTTCGCAGGAAAAAGGGCGGGCGAAAGCCGTCCTGGTCGGGAAAGGGCATGAGCATGAGAGTCCTTCCTCCAAAGGAAATCGAAAAACTCCGCCCCGCTATTGAAGGGAGGGAGGCTGCCTGTTACAACAGGGAGGGTTCAAGGAAAGAGGACAGCCTCTCGCTTTCGCTGGGAAGGAATGGAGACCGCCGATCATGCTTGTTTTCTCTTACCGGCAAAGCCTCTTTTTTGTTTTCCTGAAGGTGCGGCTTCTCGGCGAATCGAGGGCCGCCCCGTCAGTGTTACCTCGCTGAGCCACCACGAGGGGTCGGCACGAAACCGATGCAGGTGGGCCGAGTCTGACTCGGCGTCCCAGGGAGAGGGGACCACGCCGCAGGGAAACGACTCTTCGTGGTATCTCTGGGGAGGGGCCGGGTCCATTCTCGGTTCCTCCCTGTATATCGAAGCCGCACATTACCTTTCCTCCGCGTTCTCCGCCATTTAGAATGGTCCCCACTCGCTGCCCGGCTTCCGGGTAACGCCGATTCCTCATTCATTCTCGTCTGGAGAGACGATTCCATGCAGAATATTCAGAAGACCCTGGTCCTGCTCAAGCCCGACTCCGTTCACCGGCACCTCGTCGGTGAGATCCTCGGCCGTTTCGAGCACAAGGGGCTGCGCATTGTCGCCATGAAGATCATGCAAGCCAATCAGGAGATGGCCTCGAAGCACTACGCCGTCCACAAGGACCGGCCGTTCTACAACTCGCTCCTCAGCTTTCTCACCTCGGGACCAATGGTCGCCCTGGTGCTGGAAGGCCGCGAGGCGATCGGCGTCGTCCGCAATCTGATCGGCCCGACCGACGGCGCCAAGGCCGCACCCGGCACCATCCGCGGCGATTTCGCCCTGAGCGTGCAGAACAACCTCATTCACGGCAGCGATGCGCCCGAGACTGCTGCCGGCGAGATAGCGCTGTGGTTCACGCCCGAGGAGTTGGTCAACTACCAGATGGTCGATGTGGCCCTGATCACCGGGGTAAACTGAATGGGCTGTTCGCGGAACTGTCCTGTCCAAGGAGATGTGCGATGAATGCGCCGCTGGAAATGACCTGCACGGTCGAGGAGTGGGCCTCCTTGCCCGACTGCGATCACTTTGAACTGCTGGACGGGCGGCTGGTGGAGAAAGCGATGGGAGCGCAATCTAGCTTGGCTGCAATGAAACTGGGGCGTCT
>JBBSDR010001492.1:0-2378 GCA_038240465.1 Gemmatales bacterium | reverse complement strand
GGCTTAGCGGGCGTTAGCGGGCGATCCGCTAAGCCGCAAGCGGCAAGAAAGAGGGAAGTTATTTCGCCGTCGGTCCTTAGCTCATGGCCCTTGTGGGGTGTGATCATGAATTCGGCCACCGTCACTGGACAGAAAACCAGTAAAATTGCTCGCTGCTGTTCCCGAGTCAGTTCTATCATGGCATTCCCTCCGGTGTATTCAGGCCGCTCCCATGAATGACGGCTCAGACGGTGTCGTCAGGAAGCCTCGGACTGACGCGGAGTTTGGGGATCTCGCCGCGCTCCATGAAGCCTACGAGGAAAGACACATAGCCGCGCGCGGGGCCAGTGTTCCAGCCGTGCGCCTCGATGGAATTCAGCAAGGTCCGCAGGATACCGACAAGATCGCCCGTGGCGACCGGACCCCGCGCCTCGACAAGAACCCTCCAGTGACGGCGAATGTTCCAGATCAGGAACTCGACCTCCTTGCCGGCAGCGAAGTCAACCTCCGGTTCGCCCTCGGCAAGCGGTCCCGGCTGGCCGCCGCGAAGTTGCTCGATCAGCTGCACAAACGCCGTCTTCACCCGATCGTTGGTCAGGTGCCCTTGCGACAGTTTGAGTACCTCGTAGATGGCCAGTTCGGTCTGGTAGACGTGCGGCACCCATCGATCGGCCTGATATTTCTTGCCGTCATAGGCCAGCGGCTCAGCCGGCCCCTGCCCACGCTTGCGTTCGGTCAGTTTGGCTTTGCGTTTCTGATCGCGACTGCGTCGGTCCTTGGCCATGAGCATTACCCTCAATGAGGGGACGAACCACAGCGCCGGGGATCCACACGCCGGCTCAATGCATTATAATACCGCACAGTCCCTGGCGGCGCGATGCACTCGTCCGGCCCGTTCTCGGTAGGATTCTCTCGCAGAGAGACCGCCCCCTTCATTCGATCCGCATTGCCCGCCCCGCGGAGGATGCAATGACAAGAGGTTTCCGCCTCGCCGGCCTGTATTGCTGGCTGCTGTCAGCCACGCTGTCCAGCGCCCAGGGCAAGCGCATCCAGCCGCTGGCGCTGCGCGAAGACGATGCGCCTCGGCGGACCGTCAGCGGCCGCGTGAAGGGATCGCACGTCAAGGTCTTCATCCCCAGTCTGCCATACCTGTACACCTCGCACTCGATCAACGGCGCGCTCATCAAGCCCTCGGACAACGAGCAGGGCTGGGAATACGACATGGCGACATCGCACCGCCAGATCGATGCGAAGACCTATGAGTTCACGCTTCGCAAGGGCGTCCGCTTCCAGGACGGTACGCCGTTCAACGCCGACGCCGTCGTACTGAACATGCAGTATTTCAAGAAGGCGCCGGTCAAGTACAGCAAGATCGATAAGGTCTTTGTCCGGGCCGAGAAGCTCGACGACTGCACGGTCCGCTTCCATCTGACCGAGCAATACGGCTCCTTCATGAACGACGTGATCTGGATGCAGTTCTACACCGAGAAGTACCTCCAGACGAACCCGGGCGGCTGGAACGGCAAGCCCAACTGCCCCAACTTATCGATGCCCGGCCCGTATGGGCTGGGGCCCTACATCCTGACCGACGGCTACATCGAAGGGGATCGCCAGACCGCCGTCGCGGTCCTGAAGGCCAACCCGCACTACTGGGACAGGAACTATCCCAAGGTCGAAACCGTCACCGTCTACACCGAGTTGAAAACGGAGAAAGCCCGGCAGATGACGCTGTACGAGGAGGGAACGCTTGACATCAGCGTGGTCCCCCCGGAAGACAAGGTCGAGACGATCCAGTCTCCATTCAGCAAACTGGTGATCTCGCCCTCGACCGACAACATCGCGATCCATATGAACCTCATCAACGGCAACCCAAGGCTCAAGGATCGGCGCGTGCGCCGCGCTCTCAACGAGGCCTTGCACCAGCGCAACCTGCTCCACTTCGTATTCGAGGACGAGGGCTACCTGTCGCCGATCTCGCCACATTTTCCCGGGGTCGCCACCGTCAGCAAGACGCTGCTGCCGTTCCCGCGCGACCACGATCCCTACGTTCCTGAAGTGCAACTCCGGCTCAGGAAGATTCTCGACGGACTGAAGCTGAAGGTGCTGGCGCAGGATCGCTACCGGCCGCTGTGGCGCGGGATCGAGACGCAGTTCAACAAGGTCGGCGTCACGCTGGACATCGAGTTCACCACCAGCGAGAAGGACGTGTTCGAGCCGCTCCTGCAAACCAACGCGGGCAAGAACGAGAAGCGCTGGGACCTGCTGGTTTGGGGCAATGACGACTGGTACTTCAATCATCCGTTTACCGCCTTTTTTGTCTACCGCACGGACAACGTCTGGAGTACCGTCTATCGCGACCCAATCATGGATGGTTACATCGAGGAAATGTTCCGCGCGTC
>JBBSDR010001491.1:0-2387 GCA_038240465.1 Gemmatales bacterium | reverse complement strand
GCACCCGTTGCTGAACTCGTTTTTTTTCAGCCCCGGTGTGCGGGGCTGAACTCTCACGTGTTCAGCTACGGGCTGCCGCTCGCCTACAGAGTGATCTCTCGTGGTTGCTCGTCGTCTGCACACGCAGGCAACAAGATCCGGATTTCCGCACCGCCCCTGGTCAGATTGCGCGCTTCGATGGTTCCGCCCACGGCTTCGACAAATCGCCGGGCCTCCCACAGGCCCAGGCCAGACTTGCCACCCGGGTAGTCCTGATGCTTGGTCGTGAAATAGCGGTCGAAGATCCGCGACAGGTCCTGTTCGGCGATGCCGCTGCCGTTGTCGCGGACGGACAGCAGCACGCTGCGCTGGCCCCCCGGGGCGGCGCGCAGGCAGACCTCGATGCTTCCTTGCTCCGGCGCCCCTCCCGTGGCGGCGCGCTTTCGCTCGATTGCCTCCAGTGCGTTGTCGAGCAGACAGTTCAGGACGTAGCGCGTCTCTCCCGGGTGCAGGCTCACCCGCGGCAATTGCGAATCCGGCTTCAGGTAAACCTCACAGGCCGCCGAACGAACCTTGATCAGGAATGCGCCGATTACCTCCTCCACAAGCGAGTGGAGATCCAGCGGGGACAAGTTGAGTATTCGCCCAGGCCCCTCGCTGCGGAGCAGGCTCGCAGCCTGAATGGCATCCTCCAGACTGACCAGCGTTGCTCCCAGTTGGTCTTGTAACTCCAGTGGACCCAGTTTCGGGCCGCGATGGAGCCGGGCCTGGATCAGATCCAGAGTGCTTTGGGCGATTTGCAGCGGATTGCAAATGCGGTGGGCCACCTCAGCGAGCAGACCCTCGCGTTCGGCCAGGCGTTCCACGGCGGCGCGCTGCTCCAGCTTCCGGTTCTTGGCCAGCGCGTTGCGCATGTAGGCAGCCAACTCCGTGACGAGGTCCACGTCGGCCCGCGTGAAAGCTCCTTCCTTGGTACTCTCGATCCAGAGGATGGAGTCTACCTCGGTCTGTCCTCGCTGGGTGGGGTCATCGGGCCGAAGGACTGGTACGAGCAGCTGAGACGCCGAGGCGGGACTGAGTACACCGTCCGCAGCCGGCATCTCGTCGCGCTTCTTGCGCAGAGTGAACTGCCGGCTCCGGAGTACTCTGTCGGCGACTGGGAAGAGTCTGACGAACCCGTGGCCGTTGACCAGACCTTCCAGGCGAGCATCCGAGGCTTCGGAGTCGGGCGTGGCGAGCAGCAGCCCTCCCCCCGGCGCGACTTGCAGGTAGGCGAAACGGTAACCCTCCGGGGCCAGGAGTTTCTCGATGTATCGCCGAACTTCGCGGATGACCTCATCGAGAGAGTCGAGGGCCAACAGGGCGTCCCGGGCCTGCTTGACGGCCTGCATTTGCATGCCCTGTTCGCAGGCGCGGTGCAGGTCTTCGACGCTGATGTTTTTGACGAAGTAGCGAAACGCCCCGTATCGGGTGTCCCGCTGGGCAGCCTCCAGGTTGCCTAACTGCGTCAGCATGATGGGGCAAACGTAGCGCCAGCGAGCCGCGATCTCCTCAAGCAGTTCATCCCCCACTTCTTCACGCATTTTCCCGGTCGTCGGGTCCGGCATGAGGCGGTCGATGACAGCCACGTCGAATTCTTCGGCTTCGAGCTTCTCGAGAGCCTCCCGCGGCCCCGGGACGTAGATGACCTGCCAGCCGTGGTCGATCTGTAGAGGTTCTCCCCAGGCGATGTAGCCGGTTCGTTCATCATCGATAAAAAGGAGTCTTTTCATTGAACAGTTCCTTTGAGCAATGGAAGCGTGATGGTTACCGTGATTCCTTCCCCGTTATTGCGTGTAAGCCGGAGTTGTCCTCCGTGGGAGCGGACGATGAAGTATGCAGTCGGCAGTCCGATTCCCAGACCGAGTCCCTTGGGCTTCGTCGAGAAGAACATCTCCAAGGCGTGCTCCAGCGTTTGCTCATCCATGCCGGGTCCATTGTCCTCCACAAAGATCTGACAGGTTTGGTTTGCCCCGTAGCAGACGCGGATGTTCACTTCGCCGTGTCCTTGCCGTAGCTCGGCCGCCTGCAAGGCGTTCTCGATGACGAACTGCAAGGCCTCTTGCAGGAATTTCATGTTGCCGCGCACCAAGATCGCCCTGTCGGGGAACTCCGTCCGGACCGAAACGCTTGCCGCCGTACGGGCCGCTTTCTCCCGAGCCACCTTGATTTTCGCCGCGACCTCCTCGGCTGCAGCCCGTACTGTCGCCAGGACGTCGATCTCCAGGAAGGTATCCGTTCACGCTGAAACCGACAGAATTATTCTCTAATGATCACTTGAGCTGACTTTGATTGGTAACACACATATTACCCGTAACGATTATTGCTTACGTCGGCGCTTGGATTTATTGGATCCGCGTAGTCGATTC
>JBBSDR010001490.1:0-2387 GCA_038240465.1 Gemmatales bacterium | reverse complement strand
CGCACAACGACTACAGGTGCTATGCCTCATGTTTACCATGGCCATCTTTGTAGTCCGGCTACGTTTTTTGGCCAGATCGCCGGTGAACGGTTACTGCGGATGGTGCTGCACTGGTCGTTCTACCGCCGGCCGCATGAGGAGTATGACCGGGTGAAGAAGGCAACGCTGGACAGTCACTCAAACGTGGACCTCAAACGGGAGGTGGATGCCATGAGCAAGCTAGCGGGAAAGACGTGGGAAGAGGAACTGATGGAGCGATTCCTCAGGGAAGGTGAAGGTCGCGGCGAGGCAAGCGGCTTACGATTCGCTCTACGAACCCTACTTCTCCAACGCTTCCAGACATTGCCGGAAGAGGTGTTGCAGCGCATCGCGGCGGCGGATCTGGAGCACCTCAAGGCGGCTTTCGCCTCTGCTCTCACCATTAAGTCCCTCAACGAACTGACGCTGTGATCGACTCTGCTGTGCCGAGGAGGGGCTGAGGTCATTCATGAGCAGGCTGACGGAAAAGACCTGGGAAGAGGAGCTGAAGGAACGATTCCTGCGGGGAGTTCTGGTGGCTCGTTGGGTGGCCCAGGGTCTTCATTCGACGTTTCCAGGAGTCGATCCATCGTCTCCTGCAGTTCCTGTTCCACCACCGCGCGCTTGCTACCCGGCAGTGCTTCAAGATGCCTTCTGGCATCTTCGACCGGATACGAGCCTTCCGAACCCACCGCCTGGAGGGCAAGGTACTTGAGGATGCAGTACGCTGCGAGGTCGTTGCGACCCAGGTGCTTGAAGCTGAGACCCAGCCGATAGACGCAGTCCGTCTTGAGCGTGTCAGTCCAGGCGATGCTCTCCCAACACGGATCGTCTTCGGCCGTCTTCTTACTTCGCAAAAGCCAGGTATAGAGGCGGACAGCCCCGGCATGGTCTCCGAGAGCGTCCAGGGTATTCGCAAGGTGCCACAGAGTCAGCGGACAGTCGGGAAGGATGTCTCGGGACCGCAGCAGGGGTTCAAGGGCTTTTTTGTATTGCCGTTGCTCGTAATAGGTTTCCCCGAGTTGGGTGAGCAGCCAGTGGCTTTGGCATTCTTTTTTCAGCGCCTTCTCGATGAGCGTGCGGGCTTGCTCCCATTGCTCGGCATCGATGAGGTCGTCGATTTGTTGACCGATCCTTTTGGTCGCCATGTGTCTCACTCCTCCTCTCGCCACCAGCACCCATCTTCTTCTTCCGCAGTCCTTCGTCGTGCTTATCCTTCGTCGATCTCCTTTTGCCCTTCGTGTGATCGCTGCTCATGGGCGAACTTCCCGATCAAATACTTATCACTTCTGGTGCACTGCCCCAACTGCACCAGTTCCCACTGGATTATCCCATTCGCATGGGATTCCATCGAGAGAGGACCACAAGTGTCCGGAATGCATCGATAAGACTCACGATTCCACATCAAGGCTGAAAAGGCTCTCAGCGTTGAAAGGATTGACCGATTCGCCGGGCAAATTGGGGCCATTACTGGCCCCACTCGCCATCAGCGGTTTGGCTTGTCCTTCACTTCGCTGCTTTTTCGCTCGACTGGCCTGACCAGGGGTTTTGCTGCTTCGCCATTCGGCAACAGCACAATCTCCGCCA
Source organism: Gemmatales bacterium (assembly GCA_038240465.1). GTDB lineage: Bacteria > Planctomycetota > Planctomycetia > Gemmatales > Gemmataceae > JBBRIK01. The sequence continues at coordinate 782 of JBBSDR010001490.1, read as the reverse complement.
TCGGCAACGAGGGCAACTGCGGCGCCGCCTTCCATGTCGAGTACGCCTCCAACCCCGCGATCACCACTACCGAATAGCGCGGGTTCTCGGGATTCGCACCCCTTCGCGTCGAAGCGCGTTTGGTCGATCGTCGTCTCGCTGACGAGCAGGCCGGCGTCGTTGAGGTAATAGTCCATACCGCTGTAGATGCCGCCGGGACTCGTCTGCATCAGGACGCGCCGGCCCTTCGCCGGTTTGACGTCGAGCCAGACGTTGTAGAAGTTTCCCGGATACAGGCTGTACATGGTGATGTGGCCAAAGACGATCTTGCCATCCTTTGTGGCGGGTCCGGTGGCGGCGAAGGCGCTGCAGTGCATCGGCTTGGGCTTCGAGAGCTGGCGCGGCATTTCTTTTGGAAAGCGCACGCCCTCCAGGCCGGTTGGCAGGGCGTCCAGGGCGTTGTCGAGCGTATCGAATTCGGACCAGGCGTTGAGGGCGACGATGTCGGTGAGATCGAGCGGCCGACCGTCGAACTTGGCGCCGGCCGCGCTGGCGCCGTCGGCGATGCCTTTCATCTCCTCGAGATATTCGCGGCCGTAGCGGCGCAGGAACAGGGAGTTGACGAGGGTGCGCGTCAGCTTCCAGCTCTCGGCCGCTCCTTTGGAACTCTGGCAGGCAGCAAAGCAGCGGACGTAGGCGGCAATCTCCGGCGCGAGCAGCCGGCCATGCTGGACGCCGCGCTCGTAGGGTTCGCCTTCGATGTGCAGAACGATCCAGCCCGCCTGCGGATAGCGGTAGGCTGG
>JBBSDR010001489.1:0-2392 GCA_038240465.1 Gemmatales bacterium | reverse complement strand
GTGATGCCGAACTTGACGCCGCACATGCAGGGGCGAGGCCGTCCGGCTGAGTCCGGTCCGCTCGATGGGGCAGGCCGCCGCAGCGTGTATCTCAACGTCCGCCGCAATTTCCTGTCGCCGCTGTTCCTGGCGTTCGACTATCCGATTCCGTTTTCCACGATCGGCAGGCGGAGTGTATCGAATGTGCCAGCGCAGGCGCTGGCGCTGATGAACAATCCGTTTGTCAAGCAGCAGGCGGAGTTGTGGGCGGAGTGGGTGCTGGCGATTCCTGGACTCTCATCGAAAGAGCGAGTGTCCATGCTGTACGAGAGTGCATTCGGACGGCTTCCGGCGGCGGACGAGACGGCGGCGGCGCTGGAATTCCTCAAGGAACAGGGACCGATGGACGATGTGCGCTCCTGGGCAGAGTTGTGTCATGTATTATTCAATGTGAAGGAGTTCATCTTCCTCAACTGACCTGTGGAGGCAACGATGGCGACGGGAGTGATCGAACCGAAACCGAGGCGCAACGTGGGACGCGTAACTGCTGACATGCGTATCGAGAACGCGGACGACCTGAGCATGGTCGCCCTTGGTCACCTGCAGCCAGACAAGGTCCGCACCCTCGATGTGAACGCCCTCGTCGATACCGGGACGAACTACATTGGTCTGACTGCGGCTGACATCAAGCAACTGGGGCTGCGTCCTGTTCGCCAGCGCGCGGTTCGCACCGCGGCGGGGCCGATCACCCAGCAGATGTTCTCGGCGGTTCGCATCACGGTCGAGAGTCGCGACTGCCTGACCGAAGTCATGGAACTGCCCGACGGCTCACCGTCCTTGATCGGCCAGGTCCCTCTGGAACTGTTGGACTTCTGGATCGACATGACCAACGGCCGGCTCACGGGCAATCCGGAACACGGCGGCCAGTGGCTCCTGGATTCGTTTTGAGAGGACCAGACGCACTCACAAAGGAAACGAATTTAGCATCACGAACCGAAGAGAAACTGCCATGTCTATTGTCGCACCCTCCTTACTGACGGCAGAGCAGTTTCGCTTGTTGCCCGAGGATGGCATTCCTCGCGAACTCGTCCGAGGGAGAGTCGTCGAGATGAACCTGCCCGCAACCCGCCACGGTATCCTCTGCGGCAACATGATCTGGGAGTTGAGCAATTTTGTCCGTCCCCGCGACATTGGGCGTGTGGTCACCAATGACACTGGAGTGGTAACGGAACATGATCCGGATACCGTGCGCGGACCCGATGCCTGTTACTTTAGTTATGAGCGCCTACCCCGAGGGCCTGTTGGCCAAGGGTACGTCCCAGTGGTTCCCGAACTCGCGTTTGAGGTGCGATCGCGGACGGATCGTTGGTCTCGCATCCTCGCGAAGGTGAGCGAATATCTCGAAGCTGGTGTATCGGCGGTCTGCGTTCTGGATGAACAGACCGAGACATTGACGATCTACCGTCCGGAGGAACTTCAGCGTGTTCTGACAGCCGATGATGAACTGACGCTACCCGACATTTTCGGCCCCGATTTCCGCATCCCTGTGAGCCGCTTCTTCGCCGAGTGACCCTCCATGCACTGCCATCGCTTTCATACCGCTCCGCTCTCTCGCCGCCAGATGCTCGCGCGCTGCGCCAACGGCTTCGGCGCCGCCGCGCTCACCGCGCTGCTCGATGATCCCGCCTATGGCGCAGCCCCAGCGCGCGACCTGGACCCGCTTGCGCCGCGCGCACCGCACTTCGAGCCGAAAGCGAAGAGCGTTATCTTCCTCTTCATGGACGGCGGCCCTTCGCAGGTCGATACGTTTGATCCGAAGCCGGCGCTCGCGAAATATCACGGTCAGCCGATGCCGGTCAAGGTGCTGCCGACGCAGTTCAACAATAACGGCAATGTCCTCGAGTCGCCCTGGAAGTTCAAGCAGTACGGCCAGAGCGGCCTGCCCATCAGCGAGTTGTTCCCCAACGTGGCCACCTGCGCCGATGATCTCACGGTCATCCGCTCGCTCGTGTCGAACTTCTCCGAACACACCAACGCCAACTTCTTCATTCACTCCGGCCACGGACAGCAGGGCCGGCCGTCGATGGGATCGTGGGTCACCTATGGCCTGGGCAGCGAGTGCCGAAACCTGCCCGGCTTCATCGTCCTCAACAGCGGCCTCATTCCGCTCGGCGGCCTCGACTGCTTCAACAACGGCTTCCTTCCCGCGGCCTATCAGGGGTCCGTCTTCCAGAACAGCAATCCGCCCGTCGCCGATCTCCAGCGCGGCGAATCGAGCGACAAGCTGCAGCGCGATAAGCTGGCGCTGCTCCGCAAGCTCGACCGCAAGGTGGCCGAGCGCATGGGCAGCGACGACCGGCTCGAAGCGGCCATCTCCAACTACGAACTGGCCTTCCAGATGCAGACCGCGGTT
>JBBSDR010001488.1:0-2394 GCA_038240465.1 Gemmatales bacterium | reverse complement strand
TTCGGATTTCGGATTTTGAAGCGATGGTTGCGGACTTCGGCCTTGCCAAGCGCGTCTCCGGCGGCGACCGGCTGACGGCGAGCGGGGCGGTCCTGGGAACGCCGAGCTACATGCCACCGGAACAGGCGTCCGGCAGTCGAGGCCAACTTGGACCCGCCAGCGACGTCTACTCGCTGGGAGCAATCCTCTATGAGTGTCTGACGGGAAGGCCGCCGTTTCAGGGAGCCACGTCCGTCGATACCCTGCTGCTGGTACTCGATCAGGAGCCGGTGCCGCCGCGCCGCCTCAATCCGCAGGTCGATCGCTCGCTGGAACTGATCTGTCTGAAGTGCCTGCAAAAACAGACCGATCTGCGCTATCCGACGGCCGCCGCCCTCGCGGAAGACCTGGAGCGATTCTTGCGCGGAGAACGGCCTTCGGTCTGGTCCGGCACTCTGTTCGACGTCATCGGCAACGTGCTGCGCGAGACGCACCATGCACCGGTCCTGGAGAACTGGGGCCTGTTGTGGATGTGGCACAGTCTGCAGATTTTTCTGCTGTGCGCCGTCACCAACTGGCTACTCTGGCAGGGCTATCGCGACCATCGCGCCTATCTGGCATTGTGGTCAATCGGCCTGGTGACGTGGGGCGCGATCTTCTGGAGACTGCGACGTCGCGGTGGGCCGGTGCTGTTCATCGAACGGCAGATCGCTCATGCCTGGACGGCGGGGGTCGTCGCCTCGATCGGCGTGTTTATCGTCGAATGGCTGCTGTCGCCCAGGGTCGAGGTGCTGACGCTGTCGCCGGTGCTGGCGATCTGCGCCGGCATGGTCTTTATCTTCAAGGCGGGCATGCTGTCGGGGGCGTTCTATCTCGCGGGCCTCGCGATGTTCCTGACGGCGATTCCGATGGCCCTGTTTCCGCAGGTGGCGCCGCTGCTGTTCGGCATCGTCTCGGCCGGCTGTTTCTTCTTTCCGGGGCTGGTGTATCATCGCCGGCGAATGCGTCACGGACGAAACGATTGAGGCGAGGACGCTGACAAGCGATGAAACGGGAGGCAGGAGCATGAGCCAGAACGGGCGACGGCCCTTGGCCGAGTTGCTGGCGGATCGCGCTTTGATCGATGCCGCCATTCAGCGAGCAGCCCGGGAGGCGATCTTGCTGCACCCGCGAGAGGGCCGAGACGTGCCAGCCTTCCGGGATGGCAAGGTCGTCTGGGTTCCCGCCGAGGTCCTCTCTCGGTTGTTGAACGAGAGCAATGGAACGAGTGTCTGACACGTTCCCGAACCGATGCCGTGACGATAGCATGGGTGAAGAAAGAGTCTCATTCCCTCATGCTCGGGAGGGCTGTCTGATGGCCCCGGTCCATTGTGCTGCCTTACCTCCGGCCGTGCTCCACGACATTGACTGGCGCACCTATACTCGACTCCTGCGTGCCTTTGAGGGCGAACGTCGATTCCGTCTCACCTACGATCGAGGAACGCTCGAAATCAGGGTCCCGCTATTCGAGCACGAAGGCCCGACGGGCTTGCTCGGCTGGCTCGTCAAAGTGCTGCTCGAAGAACTCAATCTTCCCGCTCGACTTGGAGGTTCCGTGACGCTGCGACGAAGGCGGCGCTCGCGCGGGTTGGAGCCGGATCGCTGTTTCTGGATTGCCAGCGCGGCCCGGCTTCAGGGCCGGCTGCACCTGGACTTGCGCACCGACCCTCCGCCCGATCTCGCGGTCGAAGTGGACGTCACGCACAGCTCGCTCGACCGGATGTCCATCTACGCGGCCCTGGGCGTACCCGAGGTCTGGCGACTGGCCGCCGAGGGGCTGACCTTCAACATCCTCGATGGGCGGAGCTATCAGGTTCGCAGTCACAGCGTTGCCTTCCCCCGGCTGGCGTCCACCGACCTTGTTCCCATCCTGCAACAGCAGGGGCAAACCGACGACACGTCCCTCGTGCGCCGGTTCCGCGAATGGGTCCGCCAGCACCTTCTGATCAATCCCGCCGTCCCGCCTCCTTCTTGACCACGAAAAGACAAGAATTGAATCCTTCCGGCGAGTCGGAAGACGGGAAGAGAGAGGTGATCCCGGCCGTGGGAGACGTCAACTCTCGTGCGCGGCTGGTGTCCGCGGGGCAATGGGACGGTCACTCCAGCCGAAGCTCAGCCAGGGAGTTGACGTGGGACGCCTGGATGATCCACGCTTTCAGGCGGTCGATCTCCTGGCAGGCGTCAATCTGCTGCCGGGTTGCTTCCGGAAGTGTGCCGCAATGATCTTGAATGAGCGATCGGAGGATGTCCCGCAGAGTCTTCTGATTGGTCCGCAGGTATCCGTTCACGCTGAAACCGACAGAATTATTCTCTAATGATCACTTGAGCTGACTTTGATTGGTAACACACATATTACCCGTAACGATTATTGCTTAC
>JBBSDR010001487.1:0-2396 GCA_038240465.1 Gemmatales bacterium | reverse complement strand
CCGTGGTCATGGAGAGAGCCTCCCAATGACGACCAGAGAAGGATCTGCACGAGCTGGCCAGAGCGTGCGTCGTGGAAAACGCCTTCCTCATTGCAGCTGAAACCGCCCCTCCTGACAAGGCCAAAAAATGTTGCTGTAGAACTATGCAGGTCGTCGCTTTCTACAACTATCCCGTGTCCAGGTTCGTGTTCGGCTGACGGAAGCGAGAGGTCGAAGCGATGGCGAAATTGGTGCTGGCGCGTGTGCAGGCGATGGTCTTATGCGATACCGTCGAGGAGTCGGCTCTGGAAACCGGAACGTTCGACCTGGAGGGGGTTCGCAGCACGTTTGAGGTGCCCATATTTCCCTTCACTCGTCCTCTCTTGTGCGTCTGTCTGCAAATGAGCGGTCATGTGGGGAAAGCCTCCTGTCGTCTGGAAATCAACCGCTCCGAAACGGACGATGTGGTGTATCGGACTGCTCCTCGGGTCATTTCGTTAGAGGGGCCGACGGTCGTGATCCCGGTCGTGTTTCGATTGCGGAATTGTGCATTCCCGCGGTGGGGGTATACTATGTGCAGATGTTTCACGAGAGCAAGTTGATCGCTGAAAGGCCGCTTCACCTTACTGGGGGAGACCTGAGCAATGGCGAGCAAAGGAACTGAGGCCAACCGCTCCTCGCCGCAGATCTTCGACTGCGAATCGGTGGAAGTCACGCCCGGGATGAAGAGCCGGCATCGGCTGCCGCGCGGACTGGAGGAGGGCCCCTCGCCCTATCCTCGCTGGTGGACGCTCGGCGGCGCGGTCGTCGCGGCGATGCTGATCGGCGTGGCGATCGGACATTTCTTGCTGTCTTGACAGGCCCCATTGGATCGCATCTCGCCTGAGTGCGGCGAGGAATACCTCGGCGACGGCGTGATCCTTCTTCACCAAACTGTGGAGTCTGAGCCATGAGTGAAGGGATTCGATTTGAGGTGACGCCGGAGTCGAAGGGACTGTGCAGCGATCAGCCGACGATTACCGTTGACATCGTCGTGCGGCACTACCCGCCCGGGACTCCTGCTCCCGTTCGCTCCGACCGCCCGCACCTGCCCTGCGGAGACGACAGGCGGCCGGGTGACGCTCTGGGCCGGAGGTGATCGTCATTACATCTGACGGGCAGAGCAGCCAGGTGGCGAGAGCCAGATGCCAGACCCAGGAGGAAGCGGAATCGTCAATCCTCTACTGACGCATGGATGAACGGTTCCTGGAACATTTTCCTCGTCGCCGCCCCTACCATCCTTGATTTCTGAGTTATGGGATTGAATAATGGGGCAGCGATGGAAACGGAATCGAACCTGTAAGCGCTCCCAACCTCAACAAAATCCTCGCCGATGTCCACCGAAAACAAGGAATCTGGACCGCACGAAACATGGCCGGAACTTGTCTCCAACGTCCGCCTCGGAAAAAGCGGCTTTGAAACGGCGCTTCACAAACCCCTCTTCATCCTATTGCTGTTAGCTCGAGCACGACGAGGGGACTCGAATCGCGTATCCTTTCCTGAGATTGAAGAGGCCTTGACCTCCGCAATTCATCGGTTTGGGCCTGCCGAACATCCAGGAGAGGCTCAACTCCCCTTCTGGCATTTGAAGAATGACGGGTTCTGGGTCATTGAAAACGAAGGCACTTTCCCTCTACAGCCAGACAAGAATCGCCCTACGAAAGGAACCTTGATTGAGTATAACGTGACTGGGTATGTACCGCTGCCCTTGTGGTATCCATTGACGCAGAGCAAGCAACTCATCGCACAACTTGCCGCTCAGGTGGTGGACACATACTGGAATCGACCAGAGGAACGCCAAGCTGTCTTGCAGCACTTCGGTCTGCCTCTCTCCGACGGGACCGAGACTGATGGGGATGCGGCTTGATCAACTTGGCTCGTTCCTCGGAAACGGCTGAACCGTGTATTGCGGTGCTGGACTCGGAGCAAAATCGCCGATTTCGAGAGCATCATGGACACAGCGGAACAGTGGTTGGGGAGACTGAGCCGGTTGAAGATCGACAAGGTATCGATGGCGCCGCACAAACCGCTCTTGCTCCTTGTGGTGCTTGAACTGGCCGAAGTGGGTCAACTTGCCACGAATCTCCTGACCCTTACGCCGGAACTGGCATACCGATTTTGTGCCTACTGGACCGTTGTCGCAGCTCGGCGCAAGCAGCGGCCTGATGTGCGGTATCCGTTCTATCACTTGAAGTCGGATAGGTTCTGGCTGCCTCTGACGCCTGGCGGCGCCTCTGCCAATAATCGAGCCGAGGCTCGGCTGGCTCAACTTGAAGGCCGGAGATGCGCGCGAGGCGGTGCGCTACTACAAGGTCGCGCTGAAACGCCAACCAGGAGACGCAACGGCCGAGGAAGGATTGGAGAGCGCGCGGGCGTTG
>JBBSDR010001486.1:0-2396 GCA_038240465.1 Gemmatales bacterium | reverse complement strand
TTTGTACTGATGGCGACCAACTCGACCGCTGGCTCGACGCCTTCGGCGAGACGGAGACGCTGGCGCAGTTCCGCCAGCAGACTGGCCTTTGAGGTTCGACCATGCCGGAATCCCTCCAGCTCCGCGCCGGCGGGCGACTAGTTGCTGGCGCTGGTCTTCGCCGAGCGTGTCGATCGTCTTGCCGCCTGGAAGAACGCCCTGGAGGGATTTTCCATGATCGAGTCTCCTCTGATCGCCGAACTGCTCGCCAACGCCGAAAGCAAGGGCGCGGTGAAGGGCGCGGTGACGGCCAAAGCCGAGTCGCTGCTGCGTGTCCTTCGGAAGCGTTATCGGGAATTGCCCGAAGAACTGGCCACGTCCATCCGCGTCTGTACTGATGGCGACCAACTCGACCGCTGGCTGGATGTCGCCCTGGACGCCGAGACGCTGGAGCAGTTTCGGCAGCAGACCGGCCTTTGAGGTTCAACCATGCCGTAATCCCTTCGACTCCGCATCCGCAAACAGGACGCTGCCGGCTTCGAGAGTCCCCCGACCGGGGTATCCGCAGCGCCGGCGACCTGCTCCGCATCCACCGCAGCGATGGCCCGCTGCTCCTTATCCTGTCGAGAGCGAGCGCCGCCCTGATGAAGGAGGGCGCCGACTTCGATCCGGTCTGGCTCCCTCCCGGAAAGTGAACGCTTCGCAACAACGCGAATGCACCCCAAACCTGTCGCGGTGCGGAAAAAACTGGAACCAGAGGTCATACTCGGGGCAGTATAGGAGGTCCAGTCGCGTCGAGTCCGTGACGACCAGGCCTTGAGGCATGACCTGGACAGCTTCGTGACAGAGTTGCAGGACCTCTTGCTGCGTCATGTTGGCACCGATCGCACCCTGAATTGAACTCTTGCCGCAAGCGGGAACACGTTAGTCCGCCGTCAGATTTCCGGCGCTCTCAGGGGCGGCTGAAGAGTTACCAGGCGCACGAAGTCACCGACCGTGACAACCTGCCTGTACATCGGGTTCGCCTCCAGCCGGTCAAGCGATCGGCCGGCCCGGAACGCCACTTCTTCGAGCAAGTCGTCTTCGAGGTCCTCATCATCGATATGCAGGTCCGCGCCAATCCGGTCGGCCGGACGCAAGGGGATCTTGACGTAGGATCGCAGCGCATCCCAGGTCGCGCGCACGACCCACGGATCGAAGGGTTCTATCCGGCGGTCGAACGCACGGGCGAAGGTGCCGATGTCCTCCCCCGCCCTCTCGGCAGCGATCCGGTGTAGCCGCCGATCCTCGAAAAACCCATAAAATACGCAAGCTGCGATCACCGCGAAAAGAACATACGCCACGGCGGTCCAAACGATCGCTGCCGCGACGAGACTGGAGAAGAAGAGCAGACACGGCACCACACCCAAAGGTTCCATCTCCGCGGAGGGGACCGGCGGCATCCAGCGGGAAAACCTGCGCATACTGCACCCTTTGCGTTGTTGGCCATCTCACGGCTGATCCACGAGAGAGCCGCTTCTTTTTTCTTCTGCCGATTTCCTCTTGACGCCCAACAGAGAGACGCTACGATACTATTAGTTGAGACAGGATCTCAGTCTCATCAGATGTCTACCCCCGCCATCCGGGTGGAACGAGCGAGGCGCTCATGGATAGCTCCTGCACACGCGAGAGTTGCGACGGTTGCCCGGCGGAGTTCCTCTGCCATTGCCTTCAGGTCACCGAAGAGGCGGTCGTCGAGGCGGTGACCCGATTCGGCTTGCAGACGATCCACGATGTCCGCCGGCACACCGGCGCCGGCGATGGCTGCACCGCTTGCCATCGCCGCATACGCCAGATCGTGCAGGACCTCGCTCAGTCCGCTTCCTCTTCTCCCATCTGTTCCGTCAGGTAATTCTGCAGGCCGACGCTGCCGATGAGGCCCAACTGCGTCTCCAGCCAATCGACGTGTTCTTCCGATTCGGTCAGGATCGGCTCGAGCAGTTCGCGCGTGCCGTGGTCGTTGAGCCGCGCACAGAGTTCGATGGTCGCGTTGTAGTGCTTGACGCCGCTCATCTCGAGTTGCAGATCGTTCTCAAACTGCTCCTGGATGTTGCCGCCGACGCGGATCACGTCATAGCGGGCGATCTCCGGCACGCCGTCGAGAAAGAGGATGCGATCGATGAGCTTCTCGGCGTGCTTCATCTCGCCCATCGACTCTTCGTAGTGCTTGCGGTAGAGCTTCATGAAGCCCCAGTTCTTGCACATCTTCGCCTGACAGAAATACTGATTGATGGCCGTCAACTCGACGGTCAAGGCCCGGTTGAGTGCGTCGATGACTTGCGGATTGCCCTGCATGAATGGTCCTCAGTTCATGAAATAAATGGGTTAGCCGCGACGCGAGTCTTCGAGTGGAGCGCGTCCAGCGTTATCGCATCACG
>JBBSDR010001485.1:0-2399 GCA_038240465.1 Gemmatales bacterium | reverse complement strand
TGTACCGCGCCTATGCGCGCGATCCGCTGGCCCGGATCAATCTCGGCATCCGCCGCCGGCTCGCGCCCCTGCTGGGCAATAATCGCCGCCGTATCGAACTGATGAATGGTCTGTTGTTCTCGCTGCCGGGAACGCCGATCGTCTACTATGGCGACGAGATCGGCATGGGCGACAACATCTACCTCGGCGACCGCAACGGCGTGCGGACGCCGATGCAGTGGAGTCCCGACCGCAACGCCGGCTTCTCACGCGCCAATCCCCAGAAGGTGTACCTGCCGGTCATCATCGATCCGGAATATCACTACGAGTCGGTCAATGTCGAGTCGCAGCAGAACAATCCCAGTTCGCTGTTATGGTGGATGAAGCGGCTCATCGCCCTGCGCAAGCAACACCTGGCGTTCGGACGCGGCAGCCTCGAATTCCTCCGGCCCGACAATCACAAGATCCTCGCCTTTTTACGGCGTTATCCCGCTCCCGGGCAGGAGAGCGAGCAAGGGGAGGGCCAGGAAACCATCCTCGTCGTCGCCAACCTGTCGCGGTTCGTGCAGTACGTCGAGCTGGACCTGAAGGAATTCGAGCAGGCGGTGCCGGTCGAGATGTTTGGCCGCGTTCCCTTTCCGCCGGTGGGCCAGGCACCGTATCTGCTGACGCTCGGGCCACACAGCTTCTACTGGTTCGCGCTGACGAAACCGAGCGAGGTGCCGTCGCGGTCGGTCGAGAAATCGACTCCGGAAGAACTGCTGCCGGTCCTGACGGTGAACCGCGACTGGAGCGAACTGTTCGAGGACCCCGGCAACGAGGCGCTCGAAGCGGTCTTGCCGCAGTATGTGCCGCACCGGCGCTGGTTCGGAGGCAAGGCCCGGCCGCTCAAGGGGATCACTCTGCGCGACGTCGTGCCGCTGGAGTACGACGGTGCGGATCGGGCGGTCATGGCGCTGCTGACGGCCGCATTCCAGGATGGGCAAGAGGAGACGTATGTCTTGCCGATGGCCTTCGCCCAGGGTGAAGAGGCGGCCCATCTGCAAAAGGACCAACCGCACACGATCATCGCTCGGGTCCGCAGTTTTGAGGCCGAGGGCGTGCTGTACGACGCCCTCGCCAGTCCCGCCTTCTGTGCGGCCGTGCTGCGGGCCATCAGCCGCAATCGTATCTTCACCACCACGCGCGGCGAGGCCCTGCATGCGTTCTCCTTCGCCCAGTTCGCCGAGGCGCGCGGAGCGGAAGACGTCGAGTTGCCCGCCACCACCACCAAGGCGGAACAGAGCAACACGTCGGTGCTGTTCGGCAACCGTCTGATCTTGAAAGTGTTTCGCCGGGTGGACGAGGGCGTCAATCCCGATCAGGAAGTGGGCCGCTATCTGACCGACGTGGTCCGGTTTCAGCACACTGCCCCTGTCGTGGGCGCGATCGAGTTCCGCCGCAAGCGCAAGGCCGAGCCGATGACGCTGGCCATCCTGCAAGGATTTGTCCCCAACCAGGGCGATGCCTGGCAGCACACGCTCGATGTGCTGTCGAGCTACTACGAGCGCGCCCTGGCCGTGCGCGAGGGCGAGGGACACGAGTCGCCGGCCGCGCCGGGAACGTCGCTCGAACTGTCGATCCTTGAGACGAGCAACCGCGCCCAGGAGATGATCGACACCTATCTGGAGACGGCCCGGCTGCTGGCCCAGCGGACGGCGGAGATGCACCTGGCCCTGGCCGCCGCGACCGATGACCCCGCCTTTCGGCCCGAGCCGTATACCGCCCTGGTGCAGCGGTCTCAGTATCAGTCGCTGCGCAACCTCACCGCCCAGATCTTCCACCAACTGCGCCAGCATCAAAACGACGTCCCCAAGGGCGTTCGCAAGGACGTTCGCCGTCTGCTGGACCTTGAGGGCCGTGTCGCCGAGAAAGTCCGGGCCATCAAGGATACAAAGATCACGGCCATGCGGACCCGGCATCACGGCGACTATCACCTGGGGCAGGTGCTGTACACCGGCAAGGACTTCATCATCATCGACTTCGAGGGCGAGCCGAGCCGTTCGATCAATGAACGCCGCATGAAGCGCTCACCGCTGCGCGACGTCGCCGGCATGATGCGTTCGTTCCACTATGCGGCGTACAGCGCTCTGCACGGCCACGGGGGTAGAGGCGGTGTGTCGCCGGGCGTGATTCGGCCCGAGGACGTCGCCACGCTGGAACCGTGGGCCAAGTTCTGGCACACCTGGGTTGCGGCCACGTTCCTCCGCGCCTACTGCGAGGCCGCCGCGGGGTCCTCCTTCCTGCCCAAATCACAGGAAGAACTCAAGGTGCTGCTCAACACCTTCCTCATGGAAAAGGCGATCTATGAGCTGGGCTACGAATTGAATCATCGTCCCGACTGGGTGAAGATTCCCTTGATGGGATTGCTGGAGTTGCTG
>JBBSDR010001484.1:0-2400 GCA_038240465.1 Gemmatales bacterium | reverse complement strand
GGGAAGTGAATTCGCCGTCGGTCCTCACCTAACGCATCAGCGCGCCGGCACCGCTTTCAGCAGCGTTTTCGGATCGAGGACGAGGCCGCCGTGCACCACATAGACGATCTTGCGCGAGTTGCGAATGTCCACCGTGGGATCGGCGCCGAGAATCAACAGATCGGCCAGCTTGCCGACTTCGACGCTGCCGAACTGGTTGTCCTGTTTCAGCGCGCGGCTATTGTTGATCGTCGCCGCTTGCAGCGCGGCGACGGGAGTTAGCCCCGATTCGACCAGTAATTCCAGTTCCTGATGCAGCGCGAACCCTGGCGGGCAGTACGGCTCCGGCGCGTCAGTGCCTGCCAGCAGCGGCACACCGGCGCGGAACAGCACATCCGTCAATTCCTGATACTTCTGGAACTCCTTGCGCCGACGTTCGCGCGTCGATGGAGCCAGTCCCTGCTTGAGGCGATAATCGTCCCAGTAAGTGCGCAATCGCTCTGGCATGTGACCGTTGTCGGCATGGCGATTGACTGCTTCGAGGTCTGACAGCAGCAACATATTCTTGAACACCGTGAGCGTCGGATCGACCAGGATCTTTCGTTTCGCCAGCGTGGCGATCAGCGCTTTCGCTTGCGGATTGTCGAGGTCGAGCGTGGCACGGTGTCCCGCCTCCTTGCGGACGTTGAGTGGAATGATAAAGTCGAACACGGAGGTGATGTGCTCCAGACAGTCGATGCCGTCTTCGACGGCATCTTGCGCCGTGTAGTTGCTCAGATGCCCGGTAACGATCAGGCCGTGCTTGTGGCCTTCCTCAATGATCTTGCGTCCGACCGCCCGGCCAGAGCCCGCGTAGATCTTCAGCGTCGTGACCTTCCAGGCGGCCATGTCCGCCACGACCGCCGGCACCCGGCCGGGGTCGCTGATTGGCAAGCCGATGTCGCGATGAATCGGCGGGTCCGCATCGAGAAGGAAACTGGCCGTGAATACCTTCGGACAGCGCTCGGGATGCGCCGCGGCAAAACGGGCGACGAGGGTCTGGGCGACGATCTCGTCCCCCGTGTCGCGCACGCTCGTCACCCCAGCGGCCAGAAACGCCGGCAAGACCTCGTCGCCGGTAACGTGGGCAAAGTTCAAGCGATGCACAAGATGCACATGGGCGTCAATGAGTCCAGGAAGGATAAACTTGCCCCTGGCGTCAATCACGCGCGCGCCATCGGGAATCGCCAGCGGCGTTTGTGGAGTGCCGATGGCCTTGATCTTCGTCCCCTCGATCAGGATGGTTCGCTCCGGGAGCAGCTTTCCCGCGACTGAATCGAAAACGGTCCCTCCCTGAATAACGATCGGAACCTCGGCCACTCGCGCCGGCGTGCCGCAGGCAAGCCAGACCACCACGACGAACCAGCGCGCCGGCACGGGAATCATTGCACGAATCGAGGGGGCCATGTTGATTTTCTCGGTGAGGAGCAGCGGCAAGGCGGTTTCAGGTCGCGGTTCGGGATTGATGATTCTACTCTTGATCCGCTCCGAATCCGAAAGAGATTTCTCCGATCGTTGCTTTGCAGACAGGCATGGGGTAACAATGGCTCCTGGCGACGCTCGTTCGTACCCGGCCTGATTCGATGAATCCTCCTGCCTGAGTCCAGACGCTTCAAGCCCCTTGTTCGCCGAGAAGACCCGATGACGCACGCATCCACAAGGGTCGGCCTTCGCTCTCCCCTCGCCGCGAGCTTGCTGTCCTTGTTCGCGGATTGAAGCCGTCAGACCCAATTCCACTTCCTTCTTCACATGCCCATACGACGGACCGCTGGGCATGCCACACCTGGCAGATAATTCCGCATCTGCTAACAAAATAGGGGTTTCCCGCATCATCTCGTGTGAGGGTTCGAGCATGTCAGGACAGACACGACGCTATCTGCCGCTGGCCGCCGTTCTGCTGTGGGCGGTCTCTTTCGCACTGAGACCAAACGCCGCAACCACCGCTGCTCAGCCGGACAACAAGCCCCCGGCGAAGGAGGACTCTCCTGTCCTCCGCGCGGCCGCGGCTCTGTACGAGGGCGTCCGCGTCGAGACGCTGGACAACGGCCTGAAAGTCTACCTCAAGCCCGTCCCCGGCTCCGCCGTCGTCACGACGATGGTCTGCTACAAGGTCGGCTCATCCGATGAGGACCTCGACAACACCGGCCTGTCACACTACCTCGAACACCTCATGTTCAAGGGGACCGAGAAGATCAAGCCCGGCGACATTGACCGTCTCACCCTGCGCAACGGCGGCGCCAACAATGCCTATACCTCCGAGGACCTGACGAACTTCCATTTCGACTTCGCCGCGGACCGCTGGGAAGTCGCGCTCCAGGTCGAGGCCGACCGCATGCGCAACCTGCGGATCGACAAGCAGCACGAGTTCGAGCAGGAGAAGGG
>JBBSDR010001483.1:0-2404 GCA_038240465.1 Gemmatales bacterium | reverse complement strand
GGCACGGCGTCAGCGTGCCGGTGAATCAGAGGCGAGCGTGCCGGTGAATCAGAGGCGAGCGTGCCGCTCAATTGGACAAACCGGCACGCTGACGCCGTGCCGCTCGCCGGAGTCATTTCGGGACACGCCCCGAGGAACGACGGCAGTTCCGGCAATTTGAGTAGGACGCGGGGAATCCTCCTGTTATCCTCAACTCTATCATCCTCACCCGGCATCACTTTCCTCGATAGAGATAGCACCGTGAGCGCGCTGCGACGTCTGTTTCCCATCTGCTTTGCCCTCGGCTTCTTGACCCTGGCGCTGGTCCCCACGCGCGGCGACGAACTGACGCGCAAGAAGGAGATCGCCGAACTGGAACGCCAGCTCGCCGAACTGGCCAAGAAGCTCGAAGCGCTCAAGAAACAGCCCGCCAATCCCAGGCCGTTCGATGGCATCCTCGATCCGGAATGGGTCAAGAAACTCACCTGGCGCGGCATCGGTCCCGCCACCATGGGCGGCCGCATCGTCGCCCTCGCCGTCTACGAGGCGGACCCGTCCACCTACTGGATCGCAACGGCGTCCGGCGGGCTGCTCAAGACCAGCAACAACGGCACCACCTTCGAGCATCAGTTCGACAAGGAGACGACTGTCTCCATCGGCGACGTCGCCGTCGCGCCCTCGAATCGCGACATTGTCTGGGTCGGCACCGGCGAAAACAATCCGCGCAACTCGGTCTCGTATGGCGACGGCGTCTACAAGTCCGTCGATGGCGGCAAGAACTGGAAGAATATGGGCCTCAAGAAGAGCTTCCAGATTGGCCGTATCGTCATCCATCCCAAGAACCCTGACATCGTCTACGTCGGCGCGCTCGGCCGGCTCTACGGCCCCAACGAGGAACGCGGACTCTTCAAGACCATTGACGGCGGCAAGACCTGGGAACACGCTTTCATTCTCGACGACCGCACCGGCGTCATCGACATGCAGATGAACCCGGCCGATCCGGAGACGCTCCTCATCGCGGCCTGGGAGCGGAAGCGGGATGGCTTCGACAGCCAT
This sequence comes from Gemmatales bacterium, assembly GCA_038240465.1. GTDB lineage: Bacteria > Planctomycetota > Planctomycetia > Gemmatales > Gemmataceae > JBBRIK01. The sequence continues at coordinate 1,369 of JBBSDR010001483.1, read as the reverse complement.
CCCGGCGGCGAACCGATCGAGGACGGCTACGACGGCTACGACCCCATCAAGAAATGGGGGCCAAAGAGCGGCATCTACAAGACGACTGATGGCGGCAAGCACTGGAAGAAGATGGAGGCCGGCCTGCCGGCGGGCGACCTCGGACGCATCGGTCTGGACTACTATCGCAAGGACCCGAAGATCGTTTACGCCGTCGTCGATACCGCGAAGATCGGCATGGGTCCGCCGCCGAACCCCGTCTACATCGGCATCGTCGGCGGCGACGCGGAGGGCGGCGCCAAGCTGTCGCGCGTGACCAAGGACGGGCCAGCCGACAGGGCCGGACTCAAGGAAGGCGACCTCATTGTGGCCATCGAGAAGAAGCCGATCAAGGACTACGACGAGTTGCTGAAGGCCATCCAGTCGCGCAAGCCCGGCGACAAGCTGCCTCTGAGCATCAAGCGCGACAAGGAGAGCCTGGAAATCAGCGTCCTGCTCGAAAAACGTCCCGAACCCGTCTATGTCGGCATCAGCGGCTCGGATACGAAGGAAGGGCTGAAGCTGACGCTGACCGCACCGAAGGGACCGGCCGAGAAGGCGGGATTGAAGATCGACGACGTCATCACGGCCATCGACAAGAAGCCGGGCGCAACCCTCAAACAGATCCAGGAATTGACTGCCGCGAAGAAGCCGGGCGACAAGGTGGCGCTGACGGTCCTGCGCGGCAAGGAGATCAAGGAGATCGTCCTGACTCTGGAAGCCCGGACCGAGACGGCGCCGACCCGGCCCTACAGCGGCTGGCTCGGCGGCCAGCGCGAGAACGTCCAGGATCAGCAGGGCAAGGACGGTTTCCAGTATGGCGGCGTCTATCGCTCGGCCGACGGCGGCGAGACGTGGGCGCGGATCAACTCGCTCAATCCCCGGCCGATGTACTTCGGCCAGGTCCGCGTCGATCCGACGGACGAGAAGTACCTGTATGTCTGCGGCATCGCCCTGCATCGCTCGAACAACGGCGGCAAGACCTTCCAGGCCGACGGCGGCAACGGCGTGCATCCGGACCAGCACGTCCTGTGGATCAACCCGCGCGATGGCCGGCACATGCTCACCGGCACCGATGGCGGCACCTATGCGACGTACGATCGCATGGCCCACTGGGACCATCTGGCACAGGCTGCCATCGGCCAGTTCTATCACGTCGCCATCGACACGCGCCAGCCTTATCGCGTCTACGGCGGCTTGCAGGATAACGGCTCCTGGGGCGGACCGAGCCGGGGACTCGATGGCAGTGGCCCGCGCAACGACGACTGGATCGTCGTCGGCGGCGGCGACGGTTTCGTCTGTCGCGTCGAGACGGATGATCCGGACGTGGTCTATTTCGAGAGCCAGGACG
>JBBSDR010001482.1:0-2408 GCA_038240465.1 Gemmatales bacterium | reverse complement strand
GGCAGTGGAGCAAGACAAGGACCACATGCTGCTCAGGAAACCGAAACATCCCATCACCGTCCGCGAAATCCTCAGCCACACCAGCGGCATGCCGTTCAAGTCGGCGATGGAACAGCCGACTCTTGACATGCTGCCGCTGCGCGACGCGGTCCGCAGTTACGCCATGACGCCGCTGCAGTTCGAGCCGGGCAGCAAGTACGATTATTCCAACGCGGGCATCAACACGGCGGGCCGCATCATCGAAGTCGTTAGCGGCATGCCCTACGAGGATTTCCTCGACAAGCGTCTGTTGGGACCGCTCGGCATGAAGGACACGACCTTCTGGCCCAGCGAGGAGCAGCTCACACGGCTGGCGAAAGCGTACAAACCCAACGCGGCGAAGACTGGCCTCGCCGAGATCACGGTCGGGCAACTCAAGTATCCGCTCAGCGATCGCAAACGCCAGCCGATGCCTGCGGGCGGCCTGTTCTCCACAGCGGCCGACGTTGGGCGTTTCTGCCAGATGGTCGCCGCCGGCGGCGTCTTCAAAGGGAAACGCTATCTCTCGGAAGCCGCGGTGTCGCAAATGACGAGCAAGCAAACCGGCGACGCTGTCTCTGCGGGCTATGGCCTGGGCTGGTCCACCGGCGGCGGCAGTTTCGGCCACGGGGGCGCCTACTCCACGAACATGACAATCGACTCCAAACGTGGCCTGATCACGGTGTTTCTGGTGCAGCACGCGGGGTTTCCAGGGAACGGCGACAAGAGCCAGGCGGCGTTCCGCAAGGCCGCGGAGGAACGGTTCGGGAGTCCAAGGAAGTAGGCCGCGAATGAATGATGGCAACCATGAGACGGCCCCGGTCCCGCAGCAACTCCGCGACTGGCTGAGCCAGGCCGTCGAAGCCGGGGCCTCGGACCTTCACCTTGTGGCCGGCTATCCTCCGGTCCTGCGCTTGCACGGCGCCCTGATCGAACTGTCTGCGCCGCCACTGACTGGGGAAGAGACGCGCGCCCTGCTCTGTTCTCTCTGTCCCGCCGAATCCCTCGCCTTACTCCAGGTCCAGAAGAACGTCGATTTCTCTTTCGAGGTGGAGCTGAAGGGACGGCTCTGCCGATTCCGCGCCAATCTGTTCCACAACGGAAAGCAAATCGGTGCTTGCCTGCGTGTGGTCCCGGGCAGTATCCCCGACTTCGACTGGACGGGGTTTCCGCCAGCCCTGGCCGAGCGCTTGGCCTTTGTCCGCGATGGGCTGGTGATTGTGTCCGGAGCGACCGGCTCGGGCAAGACAACCACACTGGCGATGATTGTCAACCTGTTGAATCAGTCGGGCGGCTGCCGCATCATCACAGTGGAAGAGCCGGTGGAATACATGTTCCCCCGGACGGCCAACTCGCTGGTGACTCAGCGCGAAGTGGGTGGAGACGTACTGAGTTTTGCCGACGGACTCAAGTACGGATTGCGGCAGGACCCCGACGTCATCCTGGTGGGAGAGATTCGAGATCGCGAGACGGCCCAGATGGCCCTCAGCGCCGCGGAAACCGGCCATCGAGTGTTCACCAGCCTGCACACCCGCGACACCAAGGGAGCCATCACCCGCTACGCCGACCTGTTTCCGCAGGACGTGCAGAGGGACGTCCGGTCGCAACTGGCCCTGAGCTTGCGTGCGGTCGTGAGCCAGCGCTTGCTTCCCGGGACGGAACGCGGAGCGAAGCGTCACCTGGCCCTGGAGGTACTGTGGAACACCTACCCGATTGCCAGCGCCATCCGCACCGGCAAGGTGGAGAGCATCGACAACTACCTCCTCACCGGCCGGGATGATGGAATGGTCAGTTTTGACGAGTCGATCCGGCAACTTCTGCGGGCGGGAAAGATCACTCGCGAGGTGGCCGAGCAGAATGTGGTGGATGTTTCTCTGCTTCATCGTTGACGACTGCGCGGACGTCCGGGAGCGGAAGTTTCAGGATCGCGGGCATCGTGATAGAATAATGTCGTTCATCCCTCCAAGTGGAGGACAGCATGCCACGCAACTCTCCCGGACTTCGGTTCCTCGGCCCGATCGCGCTGACCAGCTTTATCCTGCTGGCCCTGTGCAGCCTCATGGCCTTCGTTCTCTACCGGCAACAATCGAGCCTCACCGAAGCGCTGAGCGAGAACGTCGGCAGCCGCCGTGCCGCGGCCGATCTTGAGTCCACCCTCAACGAGTTGCTCTCCCTGCTTCAGAAACGGCATGAAGGCGCCGCGACGCTGCACGACCGTGTCGAACGAGACCTCCGCGAGATTCGCCGCTTCGCCGACAAGGAACGAGAGCGCGAGTTGGCGGCCCAGTTGCAGGCCGGTTTCGAGCGCTATCTGCTGCTCTGGAGCGGCCTGCCTCACGCGGCCCAGCCGGAGCGCGAGCGGGCCTTTGAGAAGGCGGCCAGCATCATCT
>JBBSDR010001481.1:0-2409 GCA_038240465.1 Gemmatales bacterium | reverse complement strand
TTGCCCTGGATGTAGCGCGTGATCAACTCGACCGTGAACAACTCGCCCAGGCTGGTCACGTCGGGATTGCTCTCGAACTCGCTGAGGTCGGCATAGGGCATCCGCTCGCGCAACTCGGCGAGTCCCTTGTCGGTGACCTTGCCATTCTGGACGAAGTCGGGATCGCCCTGGAAGATCGATTCCGGGAACAGTTCGCCGCGAGGGATCTTGATGCCGAATTCCCGTTCGAGGCGAAAGACGATGTCGAGGAAGTCGATGGACTCGGCCCCCAGGTCGCCCTGGAGAGTCGAGGTCGGCTTGACGTCGTCCTCATCCACGTTCAGCGCCTCGACGAGCGTCGCCGAGACTTTCGAGAAAATTTCTTCCTGCGTCGGCATGACTGAGTCACTCCTCACGAAAATAGAAGCCGGCCCCTGAGAATAATGATGAATGATGAATGACGAATAAAACCCAGCGAAATCGATCTTCTGACTTTTATTCATCATTCAGCATTCATCATTCCATGTTTATCACGCGCTCGGCGGTCCCAGGCTGAGTCCGCCATCGACGACGATCACCTGACCGGTGATGTACGAGGCGTCCTCGCTTGCCAGGAACACCGCCGTCTTCGCGATGTCCTCCGGCTTGCCCAGACGGCGCGCCGGAATGAATTTCTTGACAAAATCGTCGCCGGCCTTGTTCAGCACGGCGGCACTCATGTCGGTCTCGATGAATCCCGGAGCGATCGCGTTGACCGTGATGCCGCGCTGGGCCAACTCGGCGGCCAGGGCACGGGTGAAGGCGTTGACGGCCCCCTTGCTCGCGGCGTAGTTGGTCTGGCCCTTGTTCACAAAATCGGCCGCGACGCTGGAGATATTGATGATCCTTCCGCGCCGCTGCCGCAACATCGGGTCGTAGGCGACGGCCTTGCAGAAGTTGAACACTCCGCCCAGGTTCGTCGCCAGCACCTTGAGCCAGTTCTCCGGCTCCATTTTGATGAACAATTCATCGTGGACGATACCAGCATTATTGACCAGGATGTCAAGGCGTCCAAACGTCTCGATCACCTTGACCACGGCAGCCTTGGCCGCTTCGATGTCGGCCACGTCCGCTTGCAGGGCGATGGCGCTGCCGCCCCTGGCCTGGATGGCCGCCACCAGTTCATCGGCGGCCTGCTGGCTGCCGCGATAGACGATCCCGACCTTCGCGCCCTCGGCGGCGAACGCCTCGCTGATCCCGCGGCCGATGCCGCGAGCCCCGCCGGTAACAAGCGCAACCTGATCCTTCAGTCTCATCAAGGGTCACTCCGCGGCAGCGTTGCAGTCAAGGGCGAGCCGGCGTCCCCCATCAGGAGGACGGCTCGCTCGCGCAGTCTTTCGATGAGTCGGCGATCGACCGACTCGAGGGCAGGATGGCGGTCACTTAAATTGTATCGGTCGAGAGTGAACCGGGCAGACACTGTTGATGCGCCTCCCGTTTCTCCCTTGCCCTTGAATGTCGCCCTTGTGCCGTCCTGACCGGCCAACTCGACCTCGAAGGTCATCTGGTGGCCGGGCTGCATGAACGTGCCGTACTTCACGTTCTTCGCTTCACGCAGGACGATAATGCTGTGGCGAAAGTCTTCACTCAGCCTCAGCAGCCATGACCCCGCCTCGACCAGCGTCTGCAGCATCAGCACTCCGGGCATGACCGGGAAACTGGGAAAGTGATCGGCCAGATACTCTTCCGCGAGGGTCAAATTCTTGTACCCGCGCAGCTTCTGTCCCGGCGTCACTTCCACAATCCGGTCTACCAGGTTGAACTGCATGCTCGCGCCTCGAACCACCAGGGCCACACCAGCGCATTCAAATAGAGGAGTATACTGACGCTCCCCCAAGGCGGCAACGCCTTCTGCCGTCCTCCTCCGCGCAGCCGCTACAACTGTTGCCATCCGCACATCCGTCAATTTGTCGCGCGGCGATCTCGCTCGCTCAATCGTTTTTGATCGCGACATAATACACAATTGCCGATAGTCGGCTCGCTCGCAATTTGAAACGACTGGAAAGTCTCGGCGTTTTGAGGATAATGATCCGTCCGCGGCGAGAATGAGGACAGGGAGAGAAAGACCGCGCGGGAAGAAAGTCCGGCGGCAGTCCGGCGCCTCTTGTCGCGGCAGTCGAATTTTCTAGGATTTCTACTTCCTCATTGAACCTGCACTGATCTATTACATAGCGATCCGATCGAGGGAGACAGCGTATGGGAAGCCGTCGTCGAGGCAGTGGTCGCCGCAAGGTGGGACGCAAGAAGCGCCGCATGCGTTCGCGAATCCGACATCGCAAGTAATCGGTCTTCGCCCCTTGCGGCTTAGCGGAAGAATACCGCTAACCCGCAATCGGCACCGCCAAGCCGCAAAGAAATACCCCCGCGCGAATTAGAGGCGCTGCACCAAAC
>JBBSDR010001480.1:0-2410 GCA_038240465.1 Gemmatales bacterium | reverse complement strand
GGACATTCACACACGGCATAGGGTTTGCCATCGTTGACATGATTCGTATCATCCCCTCCATCCTCCAGGTGCTTGACCCATGACGGCTGTTCCTCCCCAGCTTACTTCGAGGCGCTTGCCCATCGGCGCGGAACTCATCGCTCCCGGCCAGACTCATTTCCGCGTCTGGTGCCCGCAAAGGCAGCGCGTCGAAGCCGTTCTGGAGAAAAACGGGTCCAGCGTTATCTCCCTTGAAGCCGAGGGAAACGGCTATTTTTCCGGGCTGGCCAACGCCGACGCCGGCACGCGCTATCGGTTCCGGCTCGATGGCGACCAGATGCTCTATCCCGATCCCGCCTCGCGCTGTCAGCCGGACGGTCCGCATGGCGCCTCGGAGGTGATCGACCCGGCGGCTTATCCCTGGACCGACTCTGGCTGGACCGGCGCTCGGCCAGCGGGGCGAGTCGTCTACGAAATGCACACCGGCACGTTCACGCCGGAGGGCAACTGGAAGTCGGCGACCGGGCAGTTGGCCCGCCTTGCCGACGTTGGCATCAACCTGATTGAGGTCATGCCGGTGGCCGAGTTCCCCGGACGCTTCGGCTGGGGCTACGACGGCGTCGATCTGTTTGCACCCTCTCACCTTTATGGCCGGCCCGATGAGTTCCGGGCCTTCGTCGATCGCGCTCATTCCCTTGGCATCGGCGTCATTCTCGACGTGGTCTACAATCACCTTGGACCGGACGGCAACTTTCTGAAGAGCTTCAGCCCGGCCTACTTCAGCGAGAAGCACAAGACGGACTGGGGCGAGGCGATCAACTTCGACGGCGACGATGCCGGCCCCGTGCGCGAGTTCTTCCTGGCCAACGCCGCTCACTGGATCGAGGAGTATCACCTCGATGGCTTGCGGCTCGACGCCACGCAAAACATCTACGACGACAGTCCGGGCGAACACATCCTGGCGGCCATTTCGCGCGTCACGCGCCGGGCCGCCGGCCAGCGTTCGATCGTCCTCATCGCCGAGAATGAGCCGCAGCATACCAAGCTGGTTCGCTCCGCCGAACAAGCCGGCTACGGACTCGACATGCTCTGGAACGACGATTTCCATCACACGGCGCGCGTCGCGCTGACGGGGCGGTCCGAGGCCTATTACTCCGATCATCGGGGCCGGCCGCAGGAACTGATCTCGGCAGTGAAGTACGGCTACCTGTTTCAGGGACAGTACTACACCTGGCAGAAGCAGCCGCGCGGCACGTCGGCCCTCGACCTGCCGCCGTGGGCTTTCGTTTCCTTCATCGACAATCACGATCAGGTGGCCAACTCCGGCCTGGGGCTGCGCTGCCAGGCCCTGACATCGCCTGGCCGCTATCGCGCCCTGACTGCCCTGATGCTGCTGGCGCCGGCGACGCCGATGCTCTTTCAGGGACAGGAATTCGCCGCGTCGGCACCTTTCTACTACTTCGCCGATCACAAGCCCGAACTGGCGGCGCTGGTCCGCGATGGGCGGCTCGACTTCCTCACGCAGTTCCCCAGTCTGGCGGAAGCGAAGGCCCGGCCCGCGATTCCCGATCCGCACGACCCGCGCACCTTCGAGCGCTGCAAACTCGATCCCGGCGAGATCGAGCGGCACGCCTGGGCTGTCGAACTCCATCGCGATCTGCTTCGGCTGCGCCGCGACGATCCGACGTTTCGCCGCCTCCAGCCGCGCGGCGTCGATGGGGCCGTGCTGGGGACCGAGGCCCTGGTACTGCGTTTCTTCGGCGAGAAGCCGGCGGAAGATCGGTTGCTGCTGCTGAACCTGGGAGGGGACCTCGACGCCGGCCCAATGCCCGAGCCGCTGCTAGCGCCGCCGGACGGTTGTCGCTGGGAGCTTCACTGGTCGAGCGAGGACCCGCGCTACGGCGGTGCGGGCGTCGGGGTACTGCATCCGGAAATGCACTGGATCTTGCCCGGCCACTCGGCGAGCGTTTTGGTTCCGGTCTCATCCGCTGGCGAGCGGGGTGTGTAAACACCCCGCTCGCCTTGCATCTCGACGAAGGAGGATACGATGACCGCAGAGCCGATTCATAGGGCGCTGCTCCGGCGAATGCCCTGGCGCGACGCCGAAGGCAAGTCGAACGATGTGCTGCTCAGCCGCGAATGGCTGGTCACCAACGGCCTGGGCGGCTATTCGTCGAACACCGTGGCGGGCGTTCCCACGCGCAGTTACCACGGCCTGCTGATCGCGTCGCTGCCGGCCCCCCTGGGGCGCATGATGCTGCTCAGCGCCGTCTCGGAGCAACTGCGCCTGCGCGACGGCAAGACGGTGCGCCTGGGCGGAGCGGAGTACCTTGGCGGACGGATCGAACTGGAAGGGACCGCGCATCTGGTGGATTTTTGCCTCGACTCGGGACTGCCGGTCTGGCGCTATGAGATCGACGGCATCCTCCTG
>JBBSDR010001479.1:0-2410 GCA_038240465.1 Gemmatales bacterium | reverse complement strand
GATGCACCGACAACCTCACCGGCACGCTTACGCTGTGCCGCTCGCCAAGGATGCACCGGCACGCTTACGCTGTGCCGCTCGCCACAATTCAGCGTTCGGGGACGTACTGTTCGGTGTAGGTACTCTGGAATGTATAACTGCTGCCCTCGCCGGCATGGCCCTTGAGTTCCTTCTGGACCGTCAGTTTCGCGGCGTGCAGCCGGCCGTTGCCCAGGTCGAACACCACCGATCCCTCCGGCTGCATCTGCAACAGCGGCACGCGGTCGGCCAGCCCCATCGGCTGAGTCTTCATCGCGGTCGAGAGCGTGACGTACAGGCCGGCGCCCTCCACCTTCGTGCAGGTGCAGGTCTGGGCGGCGTCGTACTTCTCGCCGGTCCCCTGCGGCGGCTCCTGAGTGATCTGATAGGCCCGCTCCCAGGTCTGGCCCGGCTTCACCACCGCCTCGGGCAGTACCACGACAAAGGGCGGCTCCGACTCGAAACGGCTGGCGGGTCCGAACTTCGACTCCTTCACCTCGACTACCTTGCCGAGAGCATTGATGCGCAAGGTCGCCAGCGGCACGCCGACGAACTTGCCCATCTGCTCGCGCAGACGGGCGTCGCTCTTGTCGAGAGCGGCCGAGTCGAACAGCAGCGTGTCGCCGCCCGGCGTCGAGGTCTCCATGCGCAGGGCGACCAGCGAATGTTGCAGCGTCGCCACGCCGGAGGCATCGACCGCCTGCACCTGCCAGCGCTTGGTCAGTGTCAACTTTGTCTTCGTCTCGGACTTGCCCTCGCCGGTCACCTCGACCGCCTGCGTCTGCTGCTCGACGCGATAGGTCAGCACCTGGCCCGCTTGCCAGTGAAACCGCCAGGTATCCTGCGCATTGCCATTGTGCGCCGCCCATGCCAGCACTGCGATAGCCGTCGCCCACCGCGTCATGACTCGCCCTCCTCGGAACCAGCGCGAAGCGCCGGCAAATCTGGATTGCGAGCTATAGCAGTCCAGCGCGGTGAGGGCCAGATCACTTGTCGGTCTCGTGGAGGAAGGCGTCCAACTCTTCGAGACACTCATCGCTCAGGCATGGCCAGCCGTGGCCGACGCCTTTCATCGGCACGAACCGTTTCGGCGACGGCGCTGCCTCGTAGAGCGTTTCCGACTGGCCGATCGGGATCGTCCGATCCTCCGTGCCGTGAGCCAGAAAGACTGGCCCGGGACAATGGGCGATCTTCGACAGGTTGTCGAAGCGGTTGTGCATCAAGAGACTCGTTGGCAGGAAGAAGAACCGATGCTGGCCGGCGTCGGCGATCGTCGTGAAGGTCATGACCAGGACCAGGGCGCGATGGGGCCGGCGGCTGGCAATGTCCGTTGCGATGGCGCCGCCCAGCGATTTCCCCAGCAGGACAATGCGCGAGGGCGGAATCTTCTTCTCCTGGACGAGCCAGTCATAAGCCGCATCGCCTGCGGCATAACAGCCGGCTTCCGTCGGCTCGCCCTCGCTGTGGCCGAAGCCGGGATAATCGAAGATCAGGATCGGCTTGTTGAGCCTCTTCAATCGCTGCAGCAGTTCGACCCGGCTGCTCAGGTTGCCCCCTTGCCCGTGACAGAACAGGATCGCCCCTTCGCCGCCCTCGACGGGGACCCACCAGCCATGCAACTTGGTGCCATCAGCCGAAGTGAACTGAACGTCATCCACTTGCAGCTTTCCCGGCTTCACCCAGCCTGCGGAGGCAGGACGGGCCAGGTAGACGAGTCGATCTTCGAGGAGCATCAGCAGCACGGCGACGGCAACGTAGACAATACCGAGCATGGCCAGCCAGCGCAGGGTCCGTCGCCGCCAGGGTCGCGAGGGCTTCGATTGGCTCATATCGTCTTACCTCGGAGGATACTGATCGAGGAAGCGGCGCAACTCGGTGTAGAAATCAGGACCAGGACTGTGGTGATGATCGTAATCGGGCATCGGAAAGAATCGCTTCGGTTCGGGCGCGGCGGCGAACACCTTCTCGCCCATCGCGAAGGGAACAGAGCGGTCAGCGGTCCCGTGCGCGAGGAAGACGCGGCCCTGAGTTTTGCCGATCTTCGCCAGGTTGTCGAACTGATTGCGGATGAATCGCCGCGCCGGCAGCCACGGATAGCGCTTCTTCGCCATGTCCGGGACGGAGGTGAAGGGACTGACGAGGACGAGAGCGCGATAGACTTGGCGCGTGGCCAACTCGGTCGAGATGGCGCAGCCGAGCGAGCCGCCGTAGAGAAGGACCTGCTCGGGCGATACGCCTTTCTCGCGGAGGACCCAGTCGAGTCCCGCCGCGCCTGCCGCGTAACAGCCGGCCTCGTTGGGCTTGCCGGTAGAGTGTCCATAACCGGGATAGTCGTAAAGCAGGACGGCCTGATTGAGCAGGGTCAGCCAGCGGCGCACGCCCTCGCCGCGAT
>JBBSDR010001478.1:0-2413 GCA_038240465.1 Gemmatales bacterium | reverse complement strand
GTCCGCGCCGCGTGGGGGTTGGGGGTGTTGTACCCGCCGGGTTTTTGGTCCCACACCGGGGGGTACCCCCCCCCCGCCCCCCCGGCGCTGTATCGGGACGGGCTGGCGTCTCTTCAGGCGGCCGGAGGGAGACGAAACTGCGATAGAGGAGCAGGTCGTAGACGATCTTGGCCCCGCCGGACAGGAAGAACGGCACGCCCATCAAGGCTGGATTGCCGACAAGCAGCAACGCCAGCGAGGGCGAGAGCGACGCCCCGACCGAGCGAGCCACGCCGGTCACGCCCGATGCCGCCGAGCGTTCCTCTGGGCTGACGACGGCCATCGTGTAGGACTGGCGCGCCGGCACGTCCATCTGCGAGATGCTGAAGCGCAGCAGCAAGACGGCAATGGCCAGGGGAAGAGTAGGCATGAGCGGCACCAGGATCAGCAAGACATTCGAGGGCAGGTGCGTGAAGACCATCGTGTTGACCAGCCCGATCCGTTTTGATAGCCAGCCCGCAGTCAGCGCCGAGACGCCGGCCAGCAGGTTGGCGCTGAAGAAGATGCCACCCAGGGCTTTTTCATTGACGCCAAAGCGAAGGTGGAACCAGTAGGCGACAATGCTCTGGACGACGAAGCCGCCGCCGAACGCATCCAGGGCAAACAGGGCCGACAGACGCAGAACGACGCCGCGCGAGCGATGCAGCCCCAGTCGGGACTTCGGCAGTTCCCGGGCTGCCGGCGGGGCCTCCGTGGCGGGCGACAGGATCGCGAACACCAGCACCAGAAGCAGGCCGATGCAGCCGTAGCCGATCAGCAAAGGGAGATAAACGTCCGGCCCGGTGAAGCCGAGGTCCCGGAACAGCCCCACGAGCAGACCGCCGCACAGGGCGCCCAGGGCGGTGGAGACGGAGCCAACGAGGTTGTACCAGGCGAAGACCGCCGTGCGGCGGTCCCCCGGCACTGTCTGCGACAGCGCCGCCTGTTCGATGGGCAGGAAAGGACCGACTTCATTGCCGCTGGGGCTAATGACGCCGATGGTGGCGGCCAGCAGGAGCAACCAGAAGTTGTCGGTGACGGCGAAGAGGACGGCGGCGAAGATCATCAATCCCCCGCCGGCCATCAGCATGCGCCGCCGGCCGAGCCGATCGGCGGTCGTCGTCAGCCAGAGCGAGATGACGGTGTCGCCCAGAAGCGTCAGAGTCAGAAGCAGGCCGATCTCGCCGCCGGTCAGGCCGATTTCCGTGAGGAAGAGGACCAGGACAACGGAGAGCAGACCGTAGGCAAAGAGGCGCGCACAGCGCGTGGCGAACAGCAGCCTGCCATCGGCTGTCAAGGTGCCTGCGAGCGGCTGTGCGATCGGGAATTGATCCATGTCGGATGGCGGCAAACTTGCCCTGTTTCCGTTTCGATGAAACGTATCACGACGCGGCAGGCAACACAAGGAAGAAAGTGAAAAAGTCCACCCGACATGCAAACCGGCAGTGGCGAGACGAGAAACGAAACCGTAAGAATTCCTCTTCTCCAGACTTCTGTCTCCCGGCCTCGTCGCGAGGGGGTTCCGATGCGCGTCATGGTCCTCGGTAATGCTCACCGTGCGGGCGTACTCGAAGAGGCCGCCCGGCTGCTGCCCTTTCTCCGAGAGTGCTGCGACGTCCTCCTGTTCGACCTGCTTCAGGCCGAGAATCTCGGCGGCATCGAGGCCGATGTCGCGCTCGTCCTCGGCGGCGACGGCGCCATCCTGCGCGCCGCGCGGCAGATGGGCTATCGTCAGGTCCCCATTCTCGGCGTCAACCTCGGCACCCTGGGCTTTCTGGCCGACCTCAGCGCTGCCGAGGTGCGCGACGTCTTTCCGCGCGTCCTCCGCGGCGAGTATCGCGTCACGCGCCACGTCATGTTCGAGTGCGTCGTCGCCGAGGAGGGCGGCGGCGATCCCGTGACCCATCTGGGACTGAACGAGGTGAGCATCCAGACCGGGGCGCCGTTCGGTTTGGTCGAGGTGGAGTTGGTCATCGACAATGAGTTGGTCGCCCGGTATGCCGGCGATGGTCTCCTGATCGCGACGCCGATCGGTTCGACCGGCCACAGCCTCTCAGCCGGCGGTCCTCTTGTCAGCCAGGAGATGGACTCGTTTGTCATCACAGCCATCTGTCCGCACACGCTGACGGTCCGCCCGCTGGTCGATTCCGCGAGCAAGACCTACCAGGTCGCCATCCGCAAGGCTGGCCCCGGAACCCTGCTGATCGTCGATGGCCAGGACACTCTTCCAGTCACGACGCGCCACTCGATCACGGTCCGCCGCGCCCCGGTCCAGTTCCAACTCGTCAAGGTCCCCGGCCACTCCTACTATCGCACGCTGCGCGACAAGCTCAGTTGGGGCATGACGGCGAACTATCGCAAGGAGTAGCCCCATTGTGCTGTATTGGCGAGCCGG
>JBBSDR010001477.1:0-2413 GCA_038240465.1 Gemmatales bacterium | reverse complement strand
CCATGAGCGCTGCAAAGTTCCACGCCGCCATTCTGGAGTTGATTCGCCGCACTTCGGCCTTCTTGCCGCCGGACGTGACCGGTGTCATCGATCAGCATCGTCTCCTCGAACAGCGCGGCTCCAAGGCCGATCTCGCTCTCGATCTGGTGATGCAGAATATCGGCCTGGCGAAACGGCTCAGCGCTCCCATCTGTCAGGATACCGGCACAATCACCTTCTACATCGAGACACCGCCCCACTTCGATCAGTTGGAGTTGCAGGACGTCTGCTGCGATGCCGTCGCTCAGGCCACCGCGAAGGGCTATCTGCGGCAGAATTCCGTCGAGAGCATCAGCGGCCGAAACACCGGCAACAACCTTGGCGCCGGCAGTCCCGTCTTCCACTGGCACCAGCATCGCAAGGATACCGTCGATGTTCGGCTGATCCTCAAGGGCGGCGGCTGCGAGAACATGAGCGCGCAGTATTCGCTGCCGGTGACGTTGAGCGGCCAGCGCTGCGACCGCGATCTCGAAGGGGTGCGCGGCTGCATCCTCGATGCCGTCTGGCAGGCGCAGGGCAAGGGCTGTGGTCCCGGCTTTCTCGGCGTCTGCATCGGCGGCGACCGCGCCACCGGTTACGAACACGCCAAGGAACAGCTTCTGCGCGAACTCGACGACACCAATCCCGATCCGCAGTTGGCCACGCTCGAAGCGCGCATTCTCGATGAGGCGAACAAACTCGAAATCGGTCCGATGGGCTTCGGCGGCAAGCTGACGGTCGGCTCGTGCAAGGTCGGAGCGCGCAACCGTCTGCCGGCTTCGTTCTTCGTCAGCGTCGCCTACATGTGCTGGGCCTTTCGTCGCCGCGGTATCATCCTCGACACGCAAGGCGAGACGCTGGACTGGCTCTACCAGGCGCCCGGTGAGTTCGACGGCGAGCCGGCCGCGGCGGAGCCCGGCGGGGTGTCACTCGGCGTGCTGGGCAAGACTGCCATCGCGCTGGAGACGCCATTGACCGAGGAAAAAGTGCGCAGCCTCAAGGCGGGCGACATCGTGCTGCTGAGCGGCACGATCTTCACGGGACGCGACGAGGTCCACAAGTATCTGCACAAGGGAGGCGAACTGGACGTTCTCAGGAACAGCGTCATCTCTCATTGTGGTCCGGGGGTGCTGGAGGAGAACGGCAAGTATCGCGTGCTGGCCGCCGGTCCGACGACTTCGATTCGCGAGGAACCCTACCAGGCCGACGTCATCAAGAAGTACGGCGTCCGCGCTGTCATCGGCAAGGGCGGCATGGGTGCGAAGACCCTCCAGGCGTGTCAGGACCAGGGCTGCGTCTACCTGCACGCGATCGGCGGCGCCGCCCAGATTTATGCTCAATGCGTGCAGAATGTGCCGCGTGTGTTCCTGAAGGAGAAGTTCGGCAGCCCCGAGGCTGTCTGGGAAATGCAGGTAAAGGACTTCCCCGCTGTGGTGACGATGGACTCTCACGGGCGTTCGCTGCATCAGGAAGTGGCGGACGTATCGAAGACGCAGTTGCAGGGGGTGCTCGCGGGTGTGTGAGGGAACGAGGAGGAACGAGGAGCGACGAGGAGCGACCCGGGAAACTCCTCTCGCCACGCGAACCCCTCCTCGTTATCATTCGCCCTCTCGATCTGGGCCGGGATTGGTCCCGTCTGTCCGGCCCGGTCACGTTTGCCCGTCTCACTCCTGTCCGGAACGAGGAGACTCAAAATGCGATTTCCGTTGCGCCCCTGGCTGGCGAGCCTGCTTCTGGGCGGCCTGGCCTCCGCGGCGTCCGCCCAGGTCCCCACCGCCCCCACGACAGCCAAAGCCGTCGAGAAGGTTTCCGCCCCGGCCGTCAACGCGCGCAGCGTGGCGGCCACCGTCAACGGCGAACCGATCCTCGAAGGCGCTTTGCAGCGATTCCTTCGCCGCGTCCCGCCCGAACGTCAGGCCGAGGCTCGTCCCGCCGTCATCACGCACCTCGTCGATAACATCCTCGTCGATCAGTATTTGCAACAGGCCGGGATGAAAGTCGATCCAAAAGAAATCGACGCGAAAATCGATGAGATGAAGGCGGACATCAAGAAAGAGAAGCTCGAATACGAGAAGGTGTTGCAGGAAATGGAGGTGACCGAGTCGGAGTTGCGCTATCACCTGGCCGCCGACCTTCGCTGGGAGAAATACGCCAACCTCCAGTCCACCGACAAGGTGCTGAACGATCTGTTCGCCGCCCAGAGGGAACTGTTCGACGGTTCCATGGTCCGCGTTCGCCACATTCTCCTGACGCCCGACGCGCACGATCCGCAAAAGGTGGCCGAGGCGAAGGCCAGCCTCGCCGCCATCAAGCGCGACATCGACGCAATGGTCGCCGCCGGGCTCGCCAAGCTGCCTCCCGGCAGCGACAACCTGGCGCGCGAGAAGGCGCGGGT
>JBBSDR010001476.1:0-2414 GCA_038240465.1 Gemmatales bacterium | reverse complement strand
TGACCTTAACCCGAAGAATGTCCTGCTTCACGACAATTCCTGGAAACTAGCCGATCTCGGCGCAGTTTTGCCTCCCAGCGGTCGCACCGTTACGCTCACCGAAGATACGATCATTTACACTGAGCGCTATTGCTCTCCTGAGCAACGGCAAGATTTCCATAACGCTCAACCTGCCGCTGATATCTATTCATTCGGGTGCATCCTGCATGATCTCTTCGGAAACGGGAGCCGCACTCCTTACTCGAAACACACCGCCCCAGGCCCGATGGGCCCTGTTATCGAAAAGTGTACCGAGGTCAATCCAGCCAGAAGGCCCTCCGTCTCAGTCCTGCGTGAGCTGGTCATTGAGGCTTTCATCGAAGCAGGAGGTCACTGCAAAATCGAAGACGAGGCTGCTGAGGAATGGCTCAGGCGGCTCGATGATATTGGCAACTGGCAAGACAAGGATTTCGGGGATTTCGCGAGGTTTTTCGCAGACCTCGACATCGAGGAACGCACGTCAGGCCACGCGAGCTACTGGGTGTACGCGCAATCGACCCCATTCTTAACCAGAATACCTTCAGACGCGATGGCTAGGCTTGTTTCACGCCATGACGGCGTGTCAGCCGCGATCGTGGAGAAATACTGCGACTGGGTTCGCAACACCGCATTTCAATTTGGATTTGCCGACACTGTCTGTTCTCGACTGTCCGCGATCTTCGACCATGGGACCACGGCAGACAAGGCGATCGCCCTTATCGCGCTGATTCACCTCGCAGAATCTCACAATCGCTGGCATGTGATGCGCCAGATGCTTCGCAGGTGCGCGCATGAAGACACCTCTCGTGAAGTAGCACGACGACTCAGCATCGAGATTAAAACCGAAGAGATGGAAATGCAGTTCATTCGCTGCGTGGAGGTGGTCAAGTGGGATAAAGACCTGATCTCCCCTGATATTAGAAAGCTGCTCCGTTAAAATCTGCCTCTGCTCGATTCCCCACATCTGACTTCCCTATCCTGGTTTGGGTGGTCGGGGGCTTGCTGGGGTACGGAAGCGGTGGAGTACCGGCGACATCGGCTGTGCAGGAGTTGGAGAGTGATGGTCGGGAAAAGAGCGATGACGGAGGCTGCGTGGATGGCCTCCACCGAGCAAGCAAAGGGGTCAGACCTCCAGACCGCCGTAACCAGACCCCGCAGACCGCCGTAACCCACTTATCATACATGGATTATGGAACGCAAGAACGTCATGAGCTTGGCGACGGTCCAGACGCTCTTCAACAAGTTCTTCCGCAACGGCCAGAAGTTCTACAGCGACCTGCTCCTGGCCTTGATCGTTCAGCCCGACAGCCGCCGGCGCGTCTTCGGGATCACCACCGCCGGAAAAACAGGCGGCGGAAACCATTCAGTCGTCGATCCGAATGCGGAGCCTCGTCGGTGTTCTCAGGTGTGGATAGAATGGTGATGTTCAGACAGAGGAGCGCAACAATGTCGATCGTCGATCTAATTCCCGCCGTACGTGCCTTGCCGCGAAGCGACAAATTCAATCTCGCGCGGTTGTTGCTCGATGACCTGGCAGGAGAGGAACTCCTGTCAAAGCTCAAGCAGGGACAGGAATGTCCGATCTACACACCTGAGTTCGCTCC
Source organism: Gemmatales bacterium (assembly GCA_038240465.1). Classification (GTDB taxonomy): domain Bacteria; phylum Planctomycetota; class Planctomycetia; order Gemmatales; family Gemmataceae; genus JBBRIK01. The sequence continues at coordinate 792 of JBBSDR010001476.1, read as the reverse complement.
CGGAACGGCCGCCCAACTCGCCAGGCTTCTCGAGGAGGAAGGGAAGAAGTCATGAGCCTGGTCGAGCAGTTCCCCTACCGCGACAGGAACCCGTCTACCGCAGGGTTCGATCTGATGCCGGACCTTCCGATTCTCTTCCGCTCCTCACCACATACGCTGTCGGAGTTGGCGCTGGTCGATAGTGGAGCGACAATCAGTGTGTTGCCATATTCTCTCGGCGTGCGGCTTGGGTTCGACTGGAACTCGCAGATTCTGAAACTGCGGTTAACGGGGTCCCTTGCGCAAGTGGAGGCCCGCGGGGTCGCTGTTGAGGCGATTGTCGGACAACTTCCGCCCGTCCGTCTTGTTCTGGCCTGGGCCGCTTCGGATCAGGTTCCACTATTGCTCGGAGAGTTCAACTTCTTTCAGACATTCGACGTTTCCTTTTTTCGCTCGCGCGGGATCTTTGAGATTCGGCCGGCTTCTACTTCCGGAAACCCTTGAACCAGAACGCTCGTTCGGCCCGACGACTTGATTGCAGGAGAAGAAAAAAAGGGCCAGACCCCGTTTAGCCACAACAGCGATAGCTAAACGGGGTCTGGCCCCTGTCTCGGCCACAGGTCCGGTCAGCGGTCCTGAGCGACATCCCAAGGGCTTCCGCAGCGCAGTTCAATCAGCTTCGCGGCAACGGCGTCCGTGGTCTGCCTGAGTTCAGGTCGCATCGAGTGTCCGCGCTTCTTCCCCTATCCCGGCTGCGGATTACGCGATCCACAAGTCACTGCATGCCTGCTCGTAACTCTGGTCCAGGTCGAG
>JBBSDR010001475.1:0-2415 GCA_038240465.1 Gemmatales bacterium | reverse complement strand
CGCTCCTCCACCAGCGGCGCAGATCAGTCCGTCGTTCGTGGAGAGCCAGTGCGGTCGCCACCAGCAGGACAAGGACGCCCCAGGACAGCGACAGGACCATCGGCAGATCGAAAAGCCGCCGGCGCGCATCGCTGGCGTCGCGCTGCTCGTCAAAATCGGCCCGGCGCGCTTGCAGATCGAGCAGCGTCTGACAGTTCTCGCGCCACAGTTTGAGCGCGGCGGTCCGTTCCGTGTTCGTCTCGCGCAGCAGCGTATCGAGGGCCTCAATACGAGCGCGATGCAAGTTTTCGAGACGATCGGCAATGCGGTTGAGTCGGGGAATGGCATCGGCGAGTTCGACGCGGCGTTGCGCCAGCAACTTGCTGCCCGTGCCGAGCTTTTCTTCGAGTTGAAGGGCCTGCAATTCCGCTTCGGTTTCAAGGAGTTGCTGGCGCAGTGTCAGCGTATCCGCCTCCGCGGCGGCGCGGGAGGCGAGCAGGCCCAGGCAGCACAGGCCGGACAGGACATGACGCCACAACATGAACGGGTTCCAGGAAGAAGGACGTCCTCTCGCTTGTGGATGATATCGCATTGCTCGCCCAGACGCAAAACTCCGCTGCGACGCTGAGGAACGGTCGGGTCCGTCCGTCGTGCCGCCGTTGCTGGAGCGTGAAGGAGCCGGCCAGCCGGAAACAGACCGAACCGATTCCTCTTCCTTAGAGCCGCTGCGTCATGCGGACGATTGCCTCCGCCATTGAATTGAGATAGAAAAGCGCTTCGCGAATTACTGTGTGTGTCCGTCGTCCGTCGAGGAGGTCGTTCCGCAATGCGAATCCTGCATCTGGTCCTCATTATTCTGTTCATCGGCGTGCTGGGCGCCATTGGTGCCGCCTGGTTCGATCTGGCGCCGGTGCCGGTGTTGAGCGACCTGGCGTGGAAGATGAAAGGCTATGCGCCCGCCGACACCTCGGAAGAGGCCATCGAGCGCTTCGGCAAGGCGCTGGAAAGCCGCAATTACAAAGCGGCCCAGCGCTATCTCGACGGCGAGTATCAGCGCAAGTTCCGCGACGATGCCAAGATCGCGACCAAGTTGGCCGAGGCCCTCGACAACTTCCGCAGCACAGCCAAGGTTGGCGGCATCGACTCCGACAAGGTGGAGGACCAGATCAAGGTCGTGGAGCCGTTCCCGAAGTACTTCAAGTCGGTGAAGAAGGTCGGCGGCTCCGACGAGAGCAAGGAGGTCGTTTACACGGTCGAGGAGGAATGGTCATCGCCGCGGTTGCCCAAGTATCCCCGCACCGTGAAGGTGAAGAAGGTGGAGGGGGCCTGGCGGCTCGACGTCAGCCTGGACGAGATCGTCGCGCCGCATTACCCGATCACCCGGCGCGACCACTTGCAAATCATCGATCGCAACGGCCAGAACCTCGTCAATGCCTTGAACGTCGTCAAGAACCGGATGAAGACGGATGCGACGACCAAGGAGAACGTCGCGGCCGATCTCAAGGACGAGCTTGAAAAAGCGATGAAGAAGGATTGAGTTGTCATGCCTCGACAAGACGACAAACGGATGCAGCGAGAATTGAAGCGAACGATCAAGCGCGCCGGCAACAAGCGGCGGCGCAAGACGCTCAAGGAAGACCTGCGCAAGAACCCGGAGGAGGCGGCCCAGAGCGAGGAGACGTTCGGCCGCCACTCTTCCGAGGTCCTCAACGGCAACGATAACGACGCCACGCGGAAGCGCGACGAGTCTGAGCCTTCCGAGTGATTGCCTGCTGAGCGATTCGCAAACGTACACAGCACCACACCGCGACATTCAAGATGTTCCTTCTTGTGGCAATCCTTGCAGGTAGCTCAGCGTCTCTTCGAGGCCGACCACATCGGCAAAGCGTGCCTGGATGTCGAACAGCGTCCACTCGTGAGCCGCCTCGGCGCGGTCCTGCACTCCTTCGCGGATAATGATCGGCTTGAGGCCGAGGCTCTTGGCGTCGGTCGCCGTCGCCCGGACGCAGGCACTGGTCGAGCAGCCGGTGATGAGCAGCGTATCGACTCGACGCGCAACGAGATGACCGATCAGGGCAGTCCCGGCGAAGGCGCTGGCGTGTTCCTTGTGGATGACGTAGTCCTCGGGCAGTTGCCGGACGCGCTCGTCGATCTCGCAGGCCCGGCGGTCCCACTTGCGGAACTTTGGCGAGAAGTCGGCGGCGGACTTGAATTGCGGTTTGTCCTGGTAGGGCGACGTCGTGTAGATGACAGGAAGTCCCTTGTTTCGCGATGCGGGCAGCAGTTTCTGGATGGCGGCGATGGCGCTGTCGAGCCGGGCCGAGCCGCCGGCATAGGTGGCATCGGTCCAGCCGTAGGCCATGTCGATGACGATCAGGGCGGGCCTCTGTCCGAAGCCGAATTTGCCCTGGAAGATGCCGTGTTCCTTGTAGTAGG
>JBBSDR010001474.1:0-2416 GCA_038240465.1 Gemmatales bacterium | reverse complement strand
CCTTCTTGCGCGCCGCGGCCTCGCCGAACACCGCCAGCATCTGCCGGTAGTGATGCTCGAAGGTCCACTGCGATGCCGTCCGCCGCGCCGCCTGGGCGCAGCTCGAACGCCGCATCGGATCGAGCATCTGCAACATGCACCCGGCCAGCTTGGCGTGATCGTGCGGATCGTCGATCAGCAGGCCCTCACGCGGCGGATGCATCAACTCACTCGCCCCGTTGAAACGCGTCGTGATGACCGGTAGGCCGCACGCCATTGCCTCGGCGACAACGTGCGAGCAGGGATCGTAGAAGGTCGGATGGACGAAGAAATCCGCCGCGAAATACGCATTCCGCATGTCGGCACAGTAACCCACGAAGCGCACCCGCTGGCTGACACCCAGGCTCGCCGCGAGCCGGTCGAACTGCTTCGTCTGCGAACTGCCGACGACGAGCAGCCGGAAGGGGACCTCGCGCGGCAGTAACCGCACGGCGTGCAAGAGCGGTTCCAGGCCCTTGAGGCGATAGTTCATCCCCGCGAACAGGGCGACGTTCTCGTCGGGACGCAGCCCCCAGTGATCGCGCCACTCGACCCGGCGCCGCGGCCGATCGCGCTCCTCGAATCGATTCGGGTCCGTCGCGATGCGCACCACACGCAGGTCCTCACGGCGAATCCCGTAATACTGCTCGAAATGCCGCTGCACCATGTCGCTGATGGCAATCACCAGCGGCCGATTCGTGCCGAGATACTGCTTGCGCTCCAGCGCGCGATAGGACCAGTGCGTCGGATCGAACAGCTTCATGAACTGCAACAGATGCCGGACGACTGGGTGACGGTGCTTCAGCAGGTTCTGGGCCTGCGAGGCGGCGTAAAGACCGCCTTGCGGATAGAGGATGTCCGTTCCCCAGACCTTGTCGAAGCCGATGCTCACCTGATGCCGTGCCTCGCGCAGGGCCTTGCCACAGGCGGCGGAGAAGCACCACGGGCGCAGGAAACGCGGCACACGGGCCGGAGGAATGTGGTGGTAGTGCAGGCCGGCGGGCAAGGCATCGGCGTCCCAGCGGCTGGCGTACAGGTGGACCTGTCGCCCGTCGCTGACCAGACGGCGAGCGAGGGCCGCGATGTAGGTCTCGCAACCACCGCGGGCCGGAAGGACGCTCTCGTAGCAAAAAGCGATGTCCATGACGCGACGACCCGACTCAGCACCGGGTCAGCCTCCCTCTTCCTTGGACGTGCCAGCAGGCTGTTCCGCAGCCCGAAGCGGCTCTATAGCCGGCGCGCATGCCAAAGATCAAGGCCGACGAGTGCCAGGGTTGTTCCTCCCTTGTTGGCTCACGAGGCGCGAGTTTGGGAGGGCGCTGGAGGGGCCGAGCCAGGACGCAACTCGTGATGCCGGGCATTGTGCCGCACATAGCGGCCCCAGCGCAGCAGCACCAGTCGCCGCAACCAGCGCGTCCAGCGCGCTCGGCGTCCCTCTCCCAGGTACAGGCGCCAGAAGCGCAAGCGGTCGCGAGCCGTCACACCGGGAACGTCGGAGGAATAGAGCAACTGGGCCAGGTCCTTCGACTGCCACAACTTCCAGGTCCACGGATGATGGCCAAGGCGGTGAAAGTCAATCAGATGAACGCGATCGCGCCAGTTCGGCAAGCTGCAAGTGTCCTGGCGGCGGATGTAAAAGTGACAGAGATAGAAGTCCTTGTGGAACAGCCGTTGATCGTGCAGCAACCGGGCCAGCCGGGCCATTTCGATCAGCAGGGTGCGCTTCCAGCGCGCGAAGGTCCGGGCATCGAGCTGCTGCACGGCCAGGGGAATGGCCTCGTTCAGAGGCAGCATGTCGGGGAGTTCCTCGACGGCGAGGAAGCTTTGGAAACGACCCCAGGGACCGATGAACTCGCCGACGGCCACCGCCGCGGGAACGGGCAGTCCCAGGTTGCGGGCGCGTTGCAGATGGTGGAACTCCTGCACGGCCGGAGACCAGCCCTTGCCCGGCCACAGCGCCGCCAGCAAGCCGCGCCACCACTCCAGCCGGTAGTGCCGCTTGAGATAGACCGACAGCCGGCGTCCGGAAGAGGTCAGGATCAGCCGGCCCGTCGAACGGCCCTGCTTGGCGTGAAAGCGATCGGTCACCTCGGCGTCCATGACCCGGTCCTGCCAGCCGGTGCCGAGAGCTTGCTCCCAGTCGGGCCGGCCGCGAACACGGCGCACACCGCGCCAAAGACGTTGCCACAAGCTGTCGCGAGTCATGAGTCAGCCTCCGTCGAGGTACTGAGGCTCCAGTATCCCTGAAGAATGCACGCTCGTTCCGAGGCAGTCGCCGCATACAACCGGCACAGCAGTCGAAGGTCGCGTCGCCGCCACAGGCCACGGAGCCGGCGGCGAATCGTCAACCCTGCGGCGTCGATCAGGACCACCCTTCTTGCCGCTTGCGGCTTGGCGG
>JBBSDR010001473.1:0-2418 GCA_038240465.1 Gemmatales bacterium | reverse complement strand
TCTTCGAGCGGAGCGCGTTCAGCGTTATCGCGCCACGCGCTCCGCTCCGAGGACTCCGCGTCGCGGCTAACCAGGATGCCACCTGGCGCCGGGTCAAGTATATCGGCATCATAAGAGCCGCGGAAGCGGTTCGCCATCAATTCTTTGTGCAGGATCAATGGACCGATTCTCCACTGAGTCAGCGCTGAAGTTTGCTGAGGATCGCTCGCAGTTCCGCGACGGCGCGGCGAGGGTCGTCGGCCTGACAGACCGCCGCGCTGACGGCGATTCGTTTCGCGCCCGCCTCGACCGCCGCCGGCAACGTTGTCCCATTGACGCCGCCGATGATGAACTGCGGCAAACTCGTCTCCGCAGCCGCCTCTCTGACAAAGTCCAGCCCCGGAAATTCGCCGAAGTCCTTCGTCGTCGAGGGGAACGTCGGCCCGACCCCGAGGTAACTTGCGCCGTCGAGGACTGCCTGACGCACCTGCTCGATCGTGTGCGTGCTGACGCCGATCAGCAGGTCCGGGCCGACAATCCGCCGGGCTTCCTTCACCGGCATGTCGTCCTGGCCAAGATGGACGCCGTCGGCCTCGACGAGACGAGCGATGTCGGGCCGATCGTTGACGATGAACAGCACCCCCGCGTGACGAGTCCAGCGACGGACATTTCGCGCTCGCTCCAGCAACTCGCGATCGCTCAGCTTCTTCTCGCGCAACTGGACCATGTCCGCTCCCGCTCCCGCAGCCTCTTCGATGGTCCAGTCGAGAGCGGCGGCGCAGAGCGATCCCGTCAGCAACACCTGGAGCGAACACTTTCCCAGCCTCTCCCGGGCCGTCGTGCCGGTGAGCAAGGCTCGTTCCAGTGTGTAGGCGCGATAGCGAAGTTGTTCGAGGCGTGTGCCGAGATCGGCACTCAGCAACTTGCCGAACTCCTCGAGACTGCGCAGCGCCTCTTCGAGCCGCTTGCAGCCGGCCTGGACGATGTCGCGCAACCCGTGACGTTTTCTCTCCGCCTCGGTGCTGATTGATACGCCCACGTCGCGCAGCGTCTCGCGGGCCTGCAACAGCATCTCGTCGGGAAGAGTGTCGAGCGCCTCGCGCAAATCGTGACGCAGTTCCTTGAGTTGACGGCTCAGGAACGCATCGTCGAGACAGAAGCGACAGTAATCTTCGAGGACGCGCAAGGCCTCGCGGGCGCGGTTGCCGGCCGCATCGAGGACGCGCGCCGCATCGACGCGATCCGTCACCTCGGTAAGGACCAACGGCTGTTCCAGGTGGAGCGGGGGTCCCGCTTCCGCGAGTACCACTTTCTCGATGTCGGCAAAGCGCAGTCCTTGCCGGGTCAGCAACTCGCGCAGTTCCCCGTCCTCCTGGAGCAGGGCCAGCAGCAGACATTCGCTGGAAACGAGCCGCTCGGCGGAGACCGAACGGGCCAGGAGATTCGCTTCATCGAGGATGCGCTGGCTGGCAGCGGAAAACAGGTTCACAGGCAAGGGTGGTTCTGGCGACGCTGGCACGATGAGTTGCTCGCGGATGGTCAGCGGAGCCAGTCCGGCACCGGCCAGCAGGGCGCAGGCGCGGCCCTCCTCTTCTTCGAGCAGACCGGCCAGCAGATCGATCGGACGGACCTCCGCGGAGCCATCCTGACTGGCTCGGGAGCGAGCGGCTTGAAGCGCCCGGACGACCGCTTCCGACATTTCGGGGAGCATGGACTGCCTCGCAAGGGTGACTGCGATTGTTTTACCTCGCTTGCCCGGTCCTGCCAACCTGCGTCCTCGGCACCGGGGATTTGGATGTCCTGACAAACTTGCGCGATCTTGCTGGAGTTGGAAAGACAAGTGGCCGATGAACAGTCAGAGGACTTGAGAGAGCGATTGATCGTCATCTTCACATGGACAGGTTATCGCTGACGCACCCCATCGAGGAAAGCACTTCCATGACTCAAACACCCTGGAACTGGCGAACGCTGCACGCTCGAATTCTCACAGGGCTGCTCATTCCCACTGGTTTCTCGCTGCTCGCCTTCGCCTCGGCCGAAGAACCCCTGGCCCCGCCCGCCAAGGCGCCTGTCGTGCTGGTTCAGGAAGCCATTCCCAGCGGACTGGCGAGTTTACGCGCCCTCGCTCTGGAGAAACAGCCGGCTCTGGCCGCCTATCGCGCCAGCGCCGCCGCCGCGGAAGCCAAGTCCGAAGCGCTCGACAAGCTCCACCTGGCCGCCCTGATCCGTCGCGACCTGCCCACGCGCCGCAAGCAGGCAGAGCAGGGGGTGGTGGCCACGCACGCCCAGGTGCAAAAGGCCGAAAACGACACTCTCTATGCGGTGACGCGCACTTACTTCACCTACCTCTACGCCCGCGAGCAACTGGCCATCGCCAACAACGCCCTGGAGCAGCGCAAGGACCCGAAAGGTGAGGATGACTCTCCGCCCACCAGCCTG
>JBBSDR010001472.1:0-2422 GCA_038240465.1 Gemmatales bacterium | reverse complement strand
TCCTCCATCGCATCTCGCCACTGGGCCTGCTGGCAGCGTCGGCGGCCATCGCGACCGGCGGACTGCTGTTCCTGGCCAACGCCGGCACCGCCCTGGTGATGGTGTTCCTGGCAGCGACTCTCTACGCCTTCGGCAAGACGTTCTTCTGGCCGACCACGCTGGGGGTCGTCTCCGAGCAGTTCCCCAGGGGCGGGGCGTTGATGCTCAACGCCATCGCCGGCGTGGGCATGATTGGCGTCGGCGTGCTGGGCGCTCCCCTGATGGGTTCCATCCAGGATCGCGAAATCGACGCCGCCTTGAAGAAGACCGATAGCTACGGCGCCATTGTCCGCGAACAGTCGGGCCTTCTCGGCAAGGCGATGACAGTCGATCAGAACAAACTGGAGGGGCTTCCGGTCGAGAAGAAGAAGGAAGCGGAAGACATCATCTCTTCGACGCGGCAGAAGTTCCTCGGGCAAGTGGCCATCCTGCCCGGGATCATGCTGGTGTGCTATCTGAGCCTGATTGGCTACTTCGCCACGCGCGGCGGCTACAAGCCGCAGGGGCTTCATGAGGAAGACCAGCCCGCGCCAACGGAGTATTGACCCGATTCGCTTGCGGCTTCGCAGGGAATGGCGAAGCCGCAAGCACTTCAGAGCGTCTCGTTCGCCCAGTCGCGCGGCTTCAGGTAGATGTCGTACAACTCCGCCTCGCGCGTTCCGGGCTGCGGATGATAGTCGTACAGGTAGCGCACCACAGGCGGCAGCGACATCAGGATCGACTCGACGCGGCCCCCCGTCTTCAGCCCGAACAGCGTGCCGCGATCGTAGATCAGGTTGAACTCGACATAGCGCCCCCGGCGATATTCCTGAAACGCGCGCTGTTCCGCGCTGTATGGCTCGTCCTTTCTTCGCTCGGCAATCGGCAGATAGGCCGAAAGGAAGTGATCGCCACAGTCGCGCACAAAGGCGAAAACTGCCTCCAGATCGGTTTCGAGATTGTCGAAGAAGATGCCGCCGACGCCGCGCGGCTCCTGGCGATGCGGCAAAAAGAAGTAATCGTCGCACCACTTCTTGAGGCGCTCATAAGCGATGAGGGGAGCATGCCGCCGACAGACGTCGCGCCAGACACGGTGAAAGTGGATCACGTCCTCGCGCTGGGGGTAGTAAGGCGTCAGGTCGGCGCCGCCGCCGAACCACATTCTCGATCCTTTTGTCAGGAAGCGGAAATTGGCGTGGACCGTTGGCACCATCGGGGTGCGCGGGTGCAGAACGAGCGAGATGCCGCAGGCGGTGAAGGCGCGGCCCTCGCCGGCCACCTGAGCGGCGAACTCCTCGGACATCTCGCCGTGGACGTCGGAGAAGTTGACGCCGGCCTTCTCGAAGATAGCGCCGTCGATGAGGATGCGTGTGCGTCCGCCGCCGCCGCCCTCGCGTTCCCAGGCGTCCTCCTGAAAGCGCGCCTGGCCGTCAAGTTGCGAGACGGCGTCACAGATGCGATCCTGAAGCGAGCGGAAATAGGCAATGGCTCGATCGCGCATGGCAAACCCTCGCGGCTAACCATCCCGCGCGTCCAGCGTTATCGCGGCACGCGCTCCGCTCGAAGACTCGCGTCGCGGCTAACCGTCGATCACAAACTCACGTCAACAATAGAATATCAACAGTGTGCAGGAAATCGCCAGCGCTGGCGAGGGCCTGACCAGCCACGGAGCCGCGAATGTCGCTTTCCGCCCGTGAAGTGACCGGCACTGCTTTTGCGGACTTCTTACCTCGTGGATCACCGCAAATTCCGAACCGCGCAGGAGACCACGGCAATGCGCATACGCACTCTGTTCGCCATCCCCATTCTGACTCTCTCTTCCCTGGCGCTGCTGACAGCGGCCGAGCCGGCAAAACAGGACGCGAAGGAATGGGACCGTGTCGTCGATCAGGCCGTCGCCTATCTGCGCTCGACGCAGGCCGACGACGGCAGCTGGAGCGCCAGGTCCAGCCCCGGCGTCACCGGCATCGTCCTCACCGGCATGCTGCAAACCGGCAAGGTGACTGCAAAGGACCCGGCGGCCGAGAAGGCGCTCAAGTACATCGAAGGGCTAGTCAATCCCGAGAATGGCCACATCGCCGGCAAGGGCGCGGGCGTCAAACTGCAGAACTACGTCACCTGCGTCAACGTGATGGCCCTCGTCGCCGCCAATCGCGACAGCTACAAGAAGATCGTCGGCGACGCAACCAAGTTCCTCAAGAAGCTGCAATGGGACGAGGAAGAGGGCAAGACGGATAAATCGGACTTCTACGGCGGGGCCGGCTATGACAGCCAGTCGCGGCCGGACCTGTCGAACACGCAGTTCTTCATCGACGCCCTCGTTGCCGCCGGCGTGCCGAAGAACGATCCCGCCTTTGTGAAGGCCCTTATCTTCGTCAGCCGCTGCCAGAACATCAAGGGGGAG
>JBBSDR010001471.1:0-2426 GCA_038240465.1 Gemmatales bacterium | reverse complement strand
GCTGGCTCGCGCCGCTGCCGAGGCCGGTCTTGTGGCCGCCGACTGGCAGGCGATGACGAACTGGTTCAACGTGATGACGCGGGTTCGCCAGGCGTACTTCGAGGTGCTGACGGCGCGGGCCGAAGTGCAGGCCGGCGAGGAGATCGTCAAGCTCGCGGAGGGTGGACTCGACGCCGCCCGCAAGCTGCTGAAAGGAGGCACCGGCACTCAGCCCGACATCCTGCGCGCCGAGGTCGAACTGGAGCAGAGCCAGATGCGGCTGCGTTCCGCGAAGCAGCGCGCGAATGCATCGTGGAAGCTGCTCGCAACCGCTGTGGGCATTCCCGATCTGCCACTGGCGAGGCTTGAGGGAACGCTCGAAGGCCAGGTCCCGGAGTACGAGTGGGAGCCGGTCGTCCGCACGGTGCTGACGCGGTCATCGGAATTGCAGGAAGTGGAGGCGATTGTCGGCCAGACGGAGCGGCTGCTGGCGCGGGCCGAGGCGGGCCGCGTGCCGGACCTGAACGTGTCGGTCCGGCCCTTCTATTCCTACATCGACCACGACTCCGAGGTGAGGATCGAGGCGGGAACGGCGCTGCCGCTGTTCAACCGCAACCAGGGCAACATCGTCGCCGCCCGGGCGGACCTGGAGCGAACGCGGAGCGAGGTGAAGCAGGTGGAACTGCGTTTGACGGAACGGCTCAGCCTGGCTTTTCAGCGTTATCGCGATGCGCGCCAGCAGGCCGACACCTATCAGAAGACAATCCTGCGCCACGCGATGGAATCGCTGCGGCTGGTGCGTCGCGGGTACGAGAGCGGCGATTCGCACTACGATTTCACGGCCGTCTTGCAGGCCCAGCAGACTCTTGCCCAGGCTCGGCTGGCCTATGTGCAGGCGCTGGGCGGCCTGTGGCGGGCGGCTGTCGATATCGCCGGGCTGCTGCAGGAAAAATGACAGGGAAGGGCAAGCGGCAAGGAATGAGGGAAGGTATTTCGCCATCGATCTCGATCGGGAAACATAAGCAAGGGTCTTCAATGCGGCGAGCGGCAGGTTCAAACATACCCGGTGGGACAGGCGTCTCGCCTGTCCGGACAGGCGAGACGCCTGTCCCACCGGGTAGTTCACCTCTTGCCGGTCGCCTGCAGTGTGTTTACACGCCACGCTCGGCGGCATTACATGGAGGCATTGCCACGATTCGAGGTCGAAAGGGTCAGGCCATGAAGTACCCCCGAATGGTTCGCGTCCGGCAGCACTTTCCCAGGCAGCGCGTCGAGGACATCGGCGCCGCCGTCCGCAGCGCGCTTGAAACGCTCGGCCTGGAGCGCACCATCAAGCCCGGACACAGCGTCGCCCTGACCGCCGGCAGCCGCGGTATCGCCAACATCCCGCTCATCCTTCGAGCGACGGCCGACTTTCTGAAGCGCCTGGGAGCGCGTCCCTATCTCGTGCCGACGATGGGCAGTCACGGCGGAGGCACTGCCGAGGGCCAACTCGAAATCCTCAACAGTTATGGCATCACCGAAGAGAGCGCCGGCGTGCCGATTCGCGCCTCGATGGAGGTCGTCTCCCTCGGCAACTCGGCAGAGGGCTTCCCCGTCGTTCTGGATCGGCTTGCCTCCGAGGCGGACCACATCGGCGTCGTGGCGCGGGTCAAGCCGCACACGGGCTATCACGGTCCGGTCGAAAGCGGCCTGCTCAAGATGATGATGATCGGCCTGGGCAAACACGTCGGCGCGCTGGAGTATCACCGCATCCTGTTGGAACAGCCCTACGACCGCGTCGTCCGCTCGGTGGGCCGGCACATGCGCGCGAAGGCACCCATCGCTTTCGGGCTGGGCATCGTCGAGAACGCCTACGACGAGACGGGGCTGATCGAGGGCGTCAAGCCCGAGGATTTCGAGCCGGCCGAGGAACGCTTGCTGACCGTTGCGAAGCGCTGGCTGGCGCGCCTGCCGTATCGCGAGGCGGACCTGCTTATCGTCGATGAGATCGGCAAGGACATCAGCGGTTCGGGGATGGATACCAACGTCGTCGGCCGCAAGCGCGCCTTTCGCAGCCAGCCGCCGCCGCCCGATCAGCCGAGCATCCGCCTGATTTTCGTCCGCGGCTTGAGCGAGAAGACGCACGGCAATGCGGCCGGCATCGGTCTCGCCGATTTCACGACGGCACGTCTGATTCGCGAGATGAACTATCGCGCGACGGTCATCAACTGTCTGACGGCAGGCTATCCCGAGGGCGCTTTCACACCGGTCCACTTCGAGACGGATCGCGAGGTGATCGAGGCAGCACTGAAGATCATCGGCACGCGCGGGCCGGAAGACGCTCGCGTCATGCGCATCCGCAACTCGCTCCTGGTGGAAGAACTGGAAGTGTCGGAGGCCCTCCTGAGCGGCCAGAGCGACAACGGCGAACTTCAGGTCATCCGTCCGCCGGCGCCGTTCACCTT
>JBBSDR010001470.1:0-2428 GCA_038240465.1 Gemmatales bacterium | reverse complement strand
GGTCGCGGCTCGTGAACCCATTTGCGAAGTTTCCTAAGTCAGCAATCCGCGTACCACCTCGCCGTGTACGTCGGTCAGCCGGCGCTGGATGCCGTTGTGGTAGAACGTCAGTTTCTTGTGATCCAGTCCCAGCAAGTGAAGGACGGTCGCGTGCAGATCGTGGATGCTCGTCGCTCCCTCGGCCGGCTTGTAGCCAACCTCGTCGGACGCCCCGTGATGATGGCCTCGCTTCAGGCCGGCGCCGGCCATCCAGACGGTGAACACGAGCTGATGATGATCGCGGCCCTTGCCGTTGACGCCCTCGGTGAACGGCGTCCGTCCGAACTCGGTGTTCCACAACACCAGCGTGTCGTCGAGCAGGCCGCGCGCCTTCAGGTCCTTCAGCAGACCGGCGACGGGTTTATCCATGCTGGCCGCCTGGGTGCCGTGATTATCGACGATGTTCTCGTGGGCGTCCCAGTTGATGCGCGGCGAGCCGAACGCGCCGCCGTGGAACAGCTGCACGAAGCGAACGCCCTTTTCAAGCAGCCGCCGGGCCAGCAGACAGTTGCGGCCAAAGCCCGCCGTCACCGGTTCGTCGAGACCGTAAAGTTTTCGCGTCGCCGCCGACTCGCGTTCCAGATCGACGAGTGCGGGAATACTCACCTGCATGCGCGCGGCCATCTCGTAAGCCCGCACCCGCGCTGCCAGGCTGCTGTCGCCGGGATTCGCCTCGAGATATTCGCGATTCAGCCGCTCCAGCAGGTCGAGACTCCCCTTGCGCGCCGGCCCGGAGACCTCTTTCGGCGTGGACAGGTCGGGGATGGTCTCGCCCGAAGTGCGAAAGGCGACGCCCTGGTGTGTGGCGGGCAGGAAGCCGGGCGACCAGTTGATCGAGCCGCCGGCCGGCAAGCCGCGCGGATCGGGCAGGACGACATAGGCCGGCAGGTCCTGGCTGTCGCTGCCCAGGCCATAGGAGAGCCAGGCGCCAAGGCTGGGAAAGCCGTTCATGGTGAAGCCGGTGTTCATCTGGAACGTCGCCGGCGTGTGATTGGAACTCTTCGCCACCATTCCATGCAAGAACGTCAGGTCGTCGGCGCAGCCCGCCAGATGGGGCAGCAGCGACGACACCCAGGCGCCGCTCTGGCCGTGCTGTTTGAAGGTGAAGGGACTCTTCAGCAGCCGGCCGGGCCTGCCGAAGAAGGTGTCGATCTTGCCCTTGCCGGTCAACTCCTGGCCATCGTACTTCGCCAGTTCGGGCTTGTGATCGAACGTATCGACGTGGCTGACGCCGCCGGCCGCGTAGATCTGGATGATGCGTTTGGCCCGGGGGGTGAAGTGGGCCGGCTTCGGCTCATAGGGTGAGGTCGAGGCGCGCCCGTCCTGCTGGAGCATCCAGGCCAGGGCGATGCCGCCAAGTCCACCGCCGGTCTGCCAGAGAAAATCGCGTCGCTGCATGGTCCGCATTCTCCTTCAATCCCGCTGCCAGGGCGGCCGAGGGTCCGTCGAGTCTCGCGGCGGAGTATCGACGCGCTCGCGGAGGTCGGCGAACACGCATATCAGGCCGCCGAGGATCATGCCCCAGCAAATGGTGCGCACAAAGAACAGGACCGCATGTGCGGGGCCAACATCGGGCAAGGCCATCTGGCCGGCGCGAAACAGTGCATCGACCGCTTTGAAGCCAATGTCGGTCAGGGCCAGCCCGAGGAAGCCAGCCAGAAGCAGCCACATGCGCTTCGACAAACGCAAATGGAGGAAGCACACCAGGGCGATGCAGAGGATCAGCACCAGCGGACCCCAGCCGAGGACCTGCAGCACTTCAATGGGCATCGTGGTCCTCTCCCGGTCAACCGATAAACACGACACGAACGATGATCGCCGTTGCGAGCAGCACCACGCCATCGATGGCCAGGGCGCCCCAGAGTTTTCGCGTGCCGGTGTCGCTGAGGGTGTCGTCGCGGCGAGCGATCTTGAAAGCGAGCCAGAGCGAGAACAGGTGGACCAGCACGGGGATCGTAATACAGCCGAGGAGAGCGGCTCGCCAGGCATGTTCGGCCAGCGATTCGCTCGAGTTCAGGTCCTCCGGCGGATCGACCTCATCGAGTTGTTCCTGTGCGGCGGCATCGGCCGGCAGCGGGGCAGCCAGCAGCTGCCGGGCGCGTTCGGCGTCAGCCACGGCCACGTCGAGTTTGACCGGCGCAACGCCCGGGTCGAGGCCGTCGAGGTTGCCGGCTGGGATGTCGTCATTGATGTACGTCGGGATGCCGGCCGCTTCCAGGCGCTGGTTTGCCAGTTGGGCCTGGATCAGGTCACTGTAGGAGGCGAGCGTCACGAGCTTATCCGTCATGGTTAGACCTCCCTGCGTGGAATGTTTACGAATTGATCGTACCGCAACGCCGGGCGTGTGCATAGGGTTCCAGCGCTGAATTGGCGAGCGGCACGGCGTAAG
>JBBSDR010001469.1:0-2434 GCA_038240465.1 Gemmatales bacterium | reverse complement strand
TCGCGTCGCGGCTAACCAAAGTCAGGCGACCTTGCGTGCCGGTGCCTTCAGAGCTTCCAGCAAAGCAGCGCACACATAATCGACATCCTGCTCCGTAAGGTTGTGGCCGCTGGGCAAGTTGATGCCCTGACGCGCCACGCGCCAGGCGACCGGGTTTCGCTCCGCGCAACTTGCGAACATCGGAAACGAACTGATCGGCGGGAAGAATGGCCGGCTATCGACGTGGCGTTCCTTCAAGCCGGCGATGACTGCGTCCCGGCTCACGCCGAGTCCCTCGTCGAACACGACGGACGTCATCCAGTAAATGCTTTTCGCCCACGAGCGCTCGGCGTTCAACTGAAGCCCGGCCACGCCGTTCAGCCGCTGGCTATACCACTGGAAGAGGGTGCGTTTCCTGTCCACCAACTCCTCGATCCGCTCCAACTGGGCCAGGCCGAGTGCCGCTTGCAAGTTCGACATCTTGTACTTGTAGCCGATGGCGCTGATCTGGAAGGGGATGTGTTTGTCGCGGCCGTGATCGGCCAGGAACTTGATCCGTTCGTGAAGCGCTTCGTCGTTGGTGGCGAGCATCCCGCCCTCGCCGGTCGTCATGATCTTGGCACCCTGGAAGCTGAAACAAGCCAGGTCTCCCAGGCCGCCCACGCGCTGGCCATTTACCGTGGCGCCCAGGGCCGGAGCGGCGTCCTCCAGCACACTCAGGTTGTGTTCTCGGGCGAGCTTCGTGATGGCCGGCATGTCCGCAGGGTGGCCGTACAGATGGACGGGGACAATGGCCTTCGTCCGGCTCGTGATGGCCCGGCGGGCGCTGTCCGGGTCCATGCACCACGTCTCGGGGTCGATGTCCACGAACACCGGCGTTGCGCCGCTGTAGGCCACGGCGCTGGCCGTCGCGACCCAGCTCATCTCCGGCACAAGCACCTCATCTCCGGCTCCCACGCCGAGACCGAGCAGCGCCAGGTGCAGGGCACCCGTGCAACTCGACGTGCTAAGGGCGAAGCGCGTACCCACATAGCCGGCGAAAGCCTTCTCGAAGCGGTTGAGGTAGCAGTTCCAGTTCTCATTCCAGCCCTGGCGGACGGCGTCGAGGACGTATTCGACCTCTCGCTCCGTGATCGATGGCCCCGCCGTCAAAATCATCCCGGGCTTCATCGCGTCCTCCCTTTGGACTCTCCACCCCCCGCCCGTCTCAGCGGGCCACGCATAGCAGCCGAGTTCGCCCGGCACAAGATCATTCTGGCGCGCGGATGCGTGTGGGGACCGGCGGAGTTGTTACAATGACCGCCTTCCATCGGTTGAGAGGATGAAGAAAGCGAGGAACGATTCCCATGCATCCCTCGATCCGCATTGGCGCGGTCAACTACCTCAACACCAAGCCGCTCATTCACGAGCTGCCCGCCCTGGCTCCGCAGGCCGAGTTGATCCTCGACGTGCCGAGCCGTCTTGCCGACCTACTCGCCGAGGGGCGTCTCGACGTCGGCCTCATTCCCGCCATCGAGTATTTCCGCGCCGGCTCATACTCCATCGTCCCCGGCCTATGCATCGGCTCGCGCGGTCCGGTGCTGAGCGTCACCCTTTTCAGCCGTAAACCGTGGACACAGATTCGCCACGTTGCCCTCGACGCCGGCTCGCGCACCAGTGCCGCCCTGACACAAATCCTCCTGCGCAAGCGGTATGGCATCGCGCCGGAGGTGCAGCCTCTGCCGATGGACGCCAGCCCCGAGTCTCTCGACACCGACGCGGTGCTGCTGATCGGCGACCGGGCGATGCGGGCCTGTCTGCCGGGCTACGAGTTCGCCTTTGATCTCGGCCGCGAGTGGTTTGACTGGACCGGCCTGCCCTTCGTTTACGCCTTCTGGGCCGTCCGCGCCGGCGTCGATCTCGGGCCGGTCGAACAGGCGTTTCACGAGTCGCTGCGGCGCGGACGGCGGCACGTTGGCCGGATCGCTCAGGAAGAGGCGCCGCGTCTGGGGCTGGACGCCGGCTTCTGTCGCCGCTATCTCGAAACGGTCATCAGCTTCGAGTTCGGGCCGCGCGAACTCGAAGGGCTACAGCGCTATTACGAACTGGCCTGCGAGGTGGGGCTGGCTCCCGCCGGCGAGGAAGTTCGGCTGTATGAAGGCTGCCTTGAAATTGCCGATTGTTGATTGAGGATTGTCGATTGGAACGACCGCCCGCGAACAATCATCAATCATCAATCATCAATCATCATTCGATCGGATTTGTCATGAACGTGAACACGATCTTGCAGAAAGCCGTCGAGGGTGGGCGGCTGACTCCCGAAGAGGGACTTGCCCTGTTCGACTGCCATGACCTGGCCGCCCTCGGCCGCGCCGCCGACGCCGTCTGTCGCCGGCTCCATCCCGAGCCGTATCGCACTTACAACATCGACCGCAATATCAATTACACCAACGTCTGCGCCGCCGTCTGCGACTTC
>JBBSDR010001468.1:0-2442 GCA_038240465.1 Gemmatales bacterium | reverse complement strand
TGGTGCGGCTCAAGGGCGGCGATCCGCTGGTGTTCGGACGAGGCGGCGAGGAAGCGCAGGCCCTGCATGAGGCCGGCATTGATTTCGAGATTGTTCCCGGCGTGACCGCCGCTCTCGGCGCTGCCGCCTGGGCCGGGATTCCATTGACGCATCGACAGCACGCCTCGGCCGTCGCTTTCGTCACCGGCCACGAGGACCCCGGCAAGCTCGACAGCCTGCTCGACTGGCGCGCCCTGGCTAGCTTTCCCGGGACGCTGGTCTTTTACATGGGGCTGAGCCGGCTCGAAACGGTAACCTCAACGCTTATCGAACAGGGCAAGGACCCTGCAACGCCGGCCGCCGTGGTGCAGTGGGCGACGCTGCCGAAACAACGCACCCTTGAGGCCACACTCGCCACGCTGCCGGAAGTTGTTCGCGCCGCGGGGATGACAGCGCCGGCCCTCGTCATTGTGGGCGACGTCGTGTCGCTGCGTCCTCGGGTCGATTGGCTGGAGAAAAAGCCGCTGTTCGGTCGATCTGTACTGATTACTCGGCCGACCGGACAGGAGGAAGGACTGTGCGCAGAACTGGAAGACTTGGGCGCAGAGGTCCTCTCCCAGCCAACCGTCCTCATCGCGGAGCCGGACGACTGGAAGCCTGTTGATGATGCGCTGGCACGTCTGAGCGAGTTTCACTGGCTGGTCTTCACCAGTGTCAACGGCGTTCATTACTTCATACACAGGCTGCGTCACTCGGCACGAGACTTGCGTAGTTTGGGAAGTATGCGATTGGCAGCCATCGGTCCGGTGACGGCGAATGCCCTCCGCGCGTTCCATCTCGATCCCGATCTGATCCCCAGTTCTTATCGGTCGGAAGACCTTGCTGCCGCATTGATCCCCCTCGTCGCCGGGCAGAACGTCCTCCTGGCGCGAGCGGATCGCGGTCGGGAGTTGCTGCGCGAGGAACTGGCGCGCGTGGCGAGAGTGGAGCAGGTGGCTGTCTACTCTCAGAGGGACGTCGCGACAGCGGACGCGAACATCAACGAAATGCTGATTGAGGGCCGGATTGATTTCATCACGCTCACCAGTGCTAACATCGCCCGTTCGCTGCATCGGCTCCTGGATGCGAGAGCCAGATCGGCAATCGCGGAGGGCAAGGGGCGTCTCGTGAGCATTAGCCCGGTGACCAGCGCGGCGGTTCGCGAGTTGGGCTGGGAAGTTGCGGCAGAGGCCGACGAATACACGGCTCAAGGGGTGATTGAGGCACTGGTGCGATTGGCGCGGTCGCCTTGACGACGGCGCGGGATGCGGCTAGGTTATACAGTGCCGAGTTGTTCCTTCAAAATGATCCGGATGGGGCCGATCCGCGATCGGCGTCCCGATCCGGATCCTGTTGACACAAAGGAAGGTGTGGTAAGAGAATGCCTCTGCGGATGCGTATTCACGATCGAGAGCCGATCGGTCTGGCGCTGCGGCGATTCAAGAAACTGCTCGAACGCAGTGGGATACAGAAGGAACTTCGGACGCGAAAGTACTACGAGAAGCCGTGCGAGGGACGCCGCCGGGCTGAACTGCGCAAGCTGAGTTCGATCCGCAAGGCAAAGGTCGGTCCTGTCCGGAAACCCGGAGCGACAGGGATGCGACAGAAAACGAACTAATCATCTGCTCCCGGTCTGTTCCAGGAGTGCAATCGAGTGCGAGGAGGTCGTACCATCAATACCGCGACGCCAAAAACCCGAACCAGGCCGGCCGTTAGCACTTACCTGCTGCCTGCTTCGGCCAAGCGCCGCTTTTTCGGCTGGGCCAAGTCCCTGCCCTTCATTCTCTTGCACCTGGGTTGCCTGGGTATCCTGTTCACAGGCGCCCCGGTCGCGGCCCTGTGCCTGGGCGCGTTCACTTATTTCATTCGCATGTTTGGCATCACGGCGGTCTATCATCGCTACTTTGCCCATCGCTCGTACAAGACCAGCCGGGTCTTCCAGTTCCTGCTTGCCTGCCTCGGCTGCTCCGCCCTGCAAAAGGGTCCGCTCTGGTGGGCCGCGCATCATCGCCAGCATCACCGCCATTCCGACACCGAGGACGATCCCCATTCGCCGCACGCCACCAGCTTCTGGTGGTCGCACGTCGGCTGGGTCCTGTCGCCGGACTTCGCGGAGACGCCGCCTAACGTTGTCAAGCACTGGAGCCGTTATCCCGAGTTGCGCTGGCTCGATCGCAATCACTGGGTTCCCGGCCTCCTGCTGGCCTTCGGCTGCTGGCTGTTCGGCTTGCTGACGGGCGTCGGCGCCCTGTCCTGCCTGGTCTGGGGTTTCGTCGTCAGTACGGTGGTCCTCTATCACGCGGTCTTCACGGTGAATTCGCTGTGTCATCTGTTCGGCAAGCGCCGCTACAACACGCGCGACGACAGCCGCAATAACCTCTTCGTCGCGATCATCACGCTCGGCGAGGGCTGGCACAACAATCA
>JBBSDR010001467.1:0-2444 GCA_038240465.1 Gemmatales bacterium | reverse complement strand
GTGACGCGGGTACTGCGGATCCCGGCAGGCCTCCAGGGGGTCGCTGCCACAGTGCTCTGGTTGAGCGCCATTGGGCTCGGTTTCAACCTCGTCTTCGCCGTCTTCAATGCGGTGCCCTACGCGCTCCAGAGGTACGACATAATCGCCGGCCGTCTGGTCGGGCTGAGCATCCTCAGCATGGGGGTGACCGTCGTCTACGTCCTGATCGACGCCAACCTCACGGGGGTCATCGCGATCCAGGTCGCTGGCGGCATGGCGGGCCTCCTTCTCTACTACTTCGTCAGCCGGCACGAGCTAAAGGGCATCCGACTCCGCCCCGGCCTCAACCGCCAGACCCTCGCCCGGCTGGCGCGCTTCACGGCCTTCAAGTCGGTGGGCGACCTGGCCCTTGTGTTCGGCTCGCGGTTCGACCAATTCGCCGTTGGCAGTCTGCTCAACGTCGGGGCGGTCGGCCTCTATGCGATCCCGGCGAACACCTGCCAGCGGCTCCTCCAACTCCTCAACGAGGTGGGGGCGCCGCTCTTCCCGCGGCTGAGTGCGGTCGAGGACGAGGAGGCGCGGCGCCAGCTGCTCGTCCGCGGCACCCGGCTACTCACCCTCATCGCAGCGCCGCTGATGGTGACGCTGCTGGTGCTCGCCGAGCCGATCCTGCGGATCTGGATCGGCGGCAGCCAGGGCATCGAGGTCGGTCGCGGGGCCGGGTTCGCATTCCGGCTGCTGGCGCTGGCGATGTTCGTCCAGGCGGTGGCGTCGGTCGGGGGCTTGTACTGCGAAGCGATCCAGCGACCCATCGTCAACAACAGCTTCGTCGTGCTTGGGGCGGTGGTCCAGGTGCCCGCCATCCTCCTGCTCGTCCCGAGGTACGGAATCAGCGGCGCCGCGGCAGGAGTGCTCCTTGCCAGCCTCCTCCAAACCGCGCCCTTCATGCTGGTGCTGGCCGATCGAGTCGTCGGGGTCGGCATCGCCCGACTGCTGCAACAGGCGGTGCTTTGGCCGTGTATCTCCTCTGCGGCGGCTGGGGCCGTCGGCATCCTCCTGGAGCGCTTCGCGCTCGACCTTCGGGGCCTGCTGGCTGTGGCGGTCGCGATGTCGGTCACCTACCTGGCCATGACAGCAGTGACCGGCGCCGTCCGCGCGGCCGACCTCCTCCAGATCGAAAGGGCCCTACCTGTTCGCCTCGATTCAGTCCCCGGCCACCGCCTGCTGCTCCGCTTGCTCAGACCCTGATCCGTCTGGGCCCGGGGAGCCGGCGGTGATTCGGTGTGTCATTCCGAAGGCCGATGCGTGGAGGTCAGCGCGACCTCCAACAACCGTGGGGCGGCACACGACCGAGTGTCCGCTATTTTTACGTTGTGAATAGGCTGAGAAGATTTATCGCGATCCTGGTCGGATCTCGCAGCATCGGCCTGTTGATTGCAGCGGCAAGGCAGCGCGCTTCGCGTGAGGTCGCTGACTTCCTTGCCGGCGGTGGCCATTACCGATCAGGGTCGCTGTTTTGGGAGGCGATGCAGATGGACCTGTCATCGACCGATCTCCTTGCGCTCCCCTACATCATTGCGATGCATGATGCGGGAGCCACCTTCACCGCCGCGGGAAAGGGCTGGTTGGTTACAACCTCGGCAGGAGAAGCCTTTCAGTTCAACGAAGAGGACCTGTGCAATGGTCTGAGCGTAGTCAAGGAACGCTTCGTGGATAACGAGTTGGATGGATTCGAGGTTCGGGATGCGCTGGTCATTGATATCGGTGCCCATTTCGGTGACAGTGCCGTCTGGTTTGCGAAACAAGGCGCCAAGCAGATTGTCGCTTATGAGCCTTTCCCGACGACGGCTGCGGTGGCGGCTGTGTCCATTCGTCTCAACCGTCTTGAGTCGAGGGTCAAACTCAATGTGTTAGGGGTCGGTGGACAAAACTCACGACTGCAAGTCCCCTACGATCGCCGGCTGTCATCCACCCAGTCGGCGCGTGTCGCGAGCGAAGGTGGAGTTCTCGGCGAGTCAACTCAGGTTGACATCGTGGCGTTTGCGGATGTGGTCACGGACGCAAGAACTGAAGGGCGGACTGGAAATCTCGCGATAAAGATTGACTGTGAAGGTTGTGAGGAGGACATTTTTGCCGAACCTGAGTCATGGCATGCGCTGAGCCTGGCGAATCGTCTCGTTATCGAGTGGCACCGGTCCGAGACTCTGCCAGGGTTCCTCGAACAATTACGTGCGGTGCGGTTCAATTACACGACTCGGGCGACTCCGAACAGCACGG
The DNA here is from genome assembly GCA_038240465.1 of Gemmatales bacterium. Lineage (GTDB taxonomy): Bacteria > Planctomycetota > Planctomycetia > Gemmatales > Gemmataceae > JBBRIK01. The sequence goes on along the minus strand of JBBSDR010001467.1, from coordinate 188 downwards.
TCATAATCCTCGCTGATCGGATAGAACCGCTAGCCTAACTAACGGATCTCCGCTTCTCGCGGTCGTCCAGTGCGACTCTTGGTCCAACGAATCGACCCAACGGCGAGGTCCGTCTCGTAGAGGCGTGGCCATGTCCCAGCCTCGAAATACGCAAAGCCGGAGATTGGATGGGCGCTATCCGTTGCCTG
>JBBSDR010001466.1:0-2454 GCA_038240465.1 Gemmatales bacterium | reverse complement strand
TTCCTCGACGTCGACCCAGGAATCGGCCCCGGCGACGACGGCACAGATGGTCAGGCCGAGGATGTCCCAGAGGTCGTGATAGCGGCCGTGTTCCCGGCGGGGGTCGTGGAGGTCGGCGAAACACTGGCGAAGGGACACGGCCTGGGACATCGCTTCTCCTCCGTGAAAAGGGAATTCCGAGCGAATCCGAGGAGAATGATTCGCTGTACACTTGTCGAAAGTCAAGGGGCGGGCGAATAATTCAGCAGGCAGGAGTGATGCGATTGCCCTGCCAGCTTGGCCGACCAGGCATAGCGCCGTAGCTGGAATGCAGGCTCAGGGCCGCGTTCGAGGTTGACGGCTGGCTTCTTGGCTTCCAGGAAGAACTATCGCGTGCCGCCAATGCGGAAGCAGTAGTCCGGCGCCTTGGTGGCGCCGCCGATTTTGATAGCGTCCTCATGGATTACGTCTTTGTACGCCTCAGCGTAGCCGTGCTCGTTGTCGATGTCCCAGCCGAGGCACTTGAAGAAGGGGTTGATCAATTCCTGACGCGTCTGGGTTTCGTTGTAATGGGCCGAGTGGTAGGCGTCGGCATTGCGCGCGATGAGGTCAATGAGGTCGAGGATTTTCTGGGGGGCGGCCACAGGTGCGAGGCTCCGTGCGGGGGGTTTGGTGCGTATTGCGCTACAAATGTAAGCGGGATGTGAACATTCGTCAATGCAATCTTAGAGCGTCACAAAGAATGAGCCGCAGATGAACGCAGATGAACGCAGATACAATCAGGAAACGAACAAGCGCAGGGAAAGCGGTATCCGTTCGACTCAAGTGATTCCATCTGCGTTCATCTGCGGCTCACTTCTTCCTGCGGCTCTCAGCAGGGAGAGCGGGAGGGGTCAGGCTTGCGCCCGTTCCATCCTGCCCGGTCACGCCGCGATGCTGTAAATGTAGCTTCACCTGGCGCGCTCGGAAGGCACTCCGCCAAAGCGTCGGTGGCGGCGTGGGTGGGGGCAAGACTGTTACAGCCGGACGGTTTGAAGAAAAACACGGTCGGCAGGCCCCGAATCGCGGCACGCTCGAGGCGAGTCGAGGCGCTCGCGCGGTGGGACGGGCTGCTTCGGCCCTGACCGGGTAAAATCACTACATGAGTATTTCCACCCCGCAAGCCCTCGACCTGCCCGACGGCGACGTCGTCTTCTACCCGTCGTTCCTCCCGCAGGTCGAGGCCGATTGTTTGCTTCGGGAACTCCTCACCAGCACCGCGTGGCGTCAGGAGAACATCAACCTGTATGGCAAGCCGATCGCGGTCCCGCGGCTAACGGCCTGGTACGGTGAAGAGGGGACGGGGTACATCTACTCCGGCATCGTGAACGAACCGCAGCCGTGGACAGCGGCCCTGCTCGAGGTGAAGCGGGCAGTCGAGGTGCTGGCTGGAGTCACGTTCAATAGTGTGCTCCTGAACCGTTATCGTTCGGGTAAGGACAGCGTCGCCTGGCACTCAGACGACGAGAAGGAGTTCGGCGAGAATCCGGTCATTGCGTCGGTGAGCTTGGGCGGCACACGGACTTTCCAGTTCAAGCACAAGCAGCGGAAGGACCTGAAGGCGCGCGTCGAGCTCACCCACGGCAGCCTGCTCCTCATGCGCGGGGCGATGCAGCACAACTGGGTGCATCAGATCCCGAAGACGGCGAAGGATGTCCCCGAGCGGGTAAACTTGACGTTCAGGGTGGTGCGAGCGAAGGACCACTGAGCGGGCCAGGACGGAACAACGGCGTTTTCACGGGAGGCGAGTCAGACACAATCCGTAAGACCGTGTCCGCAGCCCCAGTGAACGTGATCGCCACGCCCGGCGCTGAACAGGTCAGCCTCTCTTGGGATGCCAGTCCCGGCGCAACCAGTTATACCATTTACCGCTCTACGACCAGCGGCAGCGAGGGAAACAGCGGCATTTACCAGATCGGCGTCACATCCACGAGCTGCACTGACACCGGCTTGACCAACGCCGCAACCTACTTCTTCACGAGGAAAAATCGAGCCGATACCGCGAGCGGAGATCGGGATAACTCAAGATTGCCACCCCAGAGCGTCGCCATGAACTGCCTTGCCGAATTAGAATCCTTACTTTTACATGCGTTGATTCGTGCCGTGCTTGTTTGAGGTTGGCCAAACGGATATAGATGGGGTTCACGGAACGGCATTGCACGTTTGGATGGCCGCCGTGATAGATGTCTGGACAACTGTTGTCCGGCTGGGTAATATCCAGTCATGGCGACGAAAATGGTCCGCACGGGCAGGCGCTTCGATACCCTCGAACAGGAGGCGTTCCTCGGTCTCTGGCGCACTTATGATCGACTGCGGGCCCTTGAGGACGAGCTGTTCGCCCGCTTCGACCTGACCGCACAGCAGTATAATGCCCTCCGCCTGCTCCGCCGGGACCACCCGGAGCAGGTCCGCACGCTCGAACTCGCCGCGCGCCTG
>JBBSDR010001465.1:0-2463 GCA_038240465.1 Gemmatales bacterium | reverse complement strand
TCCTGTCCCGATGCGTCGCTCATCGCGGGGACTCCTGTGAGGATGGATCTCGGGTTGCGTGTCCGCCCGTGCCGGGGCGGGATCGTATGGCGAACGGCGATTGTAAGTGGGCCGCGCACGCAACACAAGCGCCTGCGCGATTTTTTCTGTTCGGTCACATCGCGCGGATGGAAAGACGATCCAGCGCCTCTCCTCGAGTGAAAGCCCGGCAGCGGAGCGATTTCGTCTCGGAGGTGCTGCCTGCGCTGCCTGTCGCGGGGCCGCCGATGTCGCAGACTTCGCGCTGGCTCGTAGTCGTTTGGTGTTTTTGAGGGCTTATTGGGCCGTTGTGACTTTTGTGCATTGCGAACAGGGCGCGGCGATCTGGCCAAGGGGTACTCTGAACGAGCCAGGCTCGCTTCCCTACCGTGTTATTGCCACACAACACCGTGAGGAACACGAGCCATGACTCTCTCTCAAACTAACCCCGACGCCCGCCCGCGGCCAGAACCTTTCCGATGGTCACGCTCCCAGGCCACGCAAACCTGCCATGACTTTCACGACCCGCAACGGCCGCCGACCTCGCAACGCCAGTTCGCCCAGCAGACCGGCGTACCCCGGTCCACCCTTCAATACTGGGAGCAGCAACGCCTCCACCCCGAACTCGAACCCGAAGTCGCCGCCTTCTGCGAGTGCCCCGCCGGGCTGCGTTTCCTCCGGGGTCTCGTTACCGCGTTGCACCTCGTCTTCCATCAAGCCGGACATGTCGGCCTGCGCCCCCTTACTTCCTTCTTGCGGCTGACCCAACTGGACCACTTCGTCGCCGCCTCTTACGGCAGCCAACAAGCCTTTGCCGTCCAGATGCGTGACGAACTCATCGCCTACGGCGAAGCCGAACGCGCCCGCCTCGCTGCCGGCATGACTCCCCAGGACATCACGCTGTGCGCCGATGAGAACTTCCACGGCGACCAGGCTTGTCTGGTCGCCATGGAGCCGGTCTCGAATTTCCTGGTGCTCGAGGAGTACCACGAACACCGCGACGGCGTCACCTGGACAACAGCCATCCAGCAGGCGGTGGCCGGACTGCCCGTGACCGTGTCCCAGTTAACCAGTGACCAGGCACGCGGCTTGTTGGCCTGTGCCCGCGATGGCCTGCCGGCGCAGCACAGTCCCGACCTGTTCCATTATCAGCGTGAACTGACCCAGCGGTTCAGAGCGTTGTTTCAGCGTTCGAGTTCGTGTGTGGAAGGGAGAAACGGCCGACTGTCGTTGTGCCACCACGGCCAGGGGGCGTTGAGCGGACCGCGCTTGCAAGCCTTGACGGTGGTGCATAACTATCTGGGGGAACGCGCGGACGGCACGACAGCGGCCGAGCGTTTCTTCGGGAGCAAGCCGAACGATCGGTTCACCTGGCTGCTGGAACGCTTGCCGGAACTGCCGCGACCGGCACGCGGTGCCTCCCGAGCGCGAAAACAGGCTGCTGAGGCCGGTTCCATCCGGCCGAATCCGTGATCGCAGCCTTCCACTTCCTCTCCTCGAAGGAGCAGTCGATTGTCCACTCCCTGGCCGACAGCCACGATCTGCACGGCACGATTCTCCTCGGCGGCGGCGATCATTCTGGCACTTCCAGCGAAACGGGTCAAGTCCCCAGACGCGAAACGCGCGGCGTTCAGGCTCTGGCCTTTCCCGGCTGCCGCCGCTGGACCGTGGCTCTCACTCGGGAATGAAGCGGCATTTTTTCAGCCGTCCCCTTTACCCGCGTCCTTGGGAATGCTACGATTACTCTTTTCCTCGCCGATTGCCCGTTTGCGTGGAACGTGAGCGGGATGACCTCTTCATCGCATTCCTAGCCCCTGCTCGGGGAGACTGGAGGGCAGTGCGTGGCCATTGTCCAGGTAAAGGATCTGATCGAGGCCGGCGTCCATTTCGGACACCGCGCCAGTCGCTGGAATCCCAAGATGCGGCCGTACATCTACGGCAAGCGCAACCTCATCCACATCATCGACCTGCGCGAAACCGTGCGCGGCCTGCTCCGCGCCCATCGCTTTCTCGCCAAGGTGGCCGGCAACGGCAGTCTCGTGCTGTTCGTCGGCACCAAACGCCAGGGCAAGGAAGCGGTCGAACGCGAGGCCGCCCGGTGCGGCATGCCCTACGTTAGCGAACGCTGGCTCGGCGGCACCCTCACCAACTACCGCACCATTCGCGATCGGCTCAAACGGTTGCAAGAACTGGAAGCGCTGTGGCTCCCGGCGGGCGAAAACCCGGCTCGCATTGATGTGCCGTCGTACATGAAGGGCATGCTCAACGACTCCGGCAAGCTCGATCCGACCAAGGCGCCTCCCGCTGCCGAGATCCATCGCTACAGCAAGAAGATGGTCTCGACCCTCAACCGCGAACTGCAGAAGATCCAGCGCAACCTGTCGGGCATTCGCGAGATGAATCGGCTGCCGGACGCCATGGTTGTCGTCGATCCGCATCGCGAGC
>JBBSDR010001464.1:0-2464 GCA_038240465.1 Gemmatales bacterium | reverse complement strand
GAGCAGGCGAGCCGCCTGCACCACGGCAAGACAGAAGAGCAGGCGAGCCGCCTGCACCACGGCAAGGCAGAAGAGCAGGCGAGCCGCCTGCACCACGGCAAGGCAGAAGAGCAGGCGAGCCGCCTGCACCACGGACCCGAGGAACCGAGACATGGACCAGGTTTTTGAAGGCACTCCGAAAGCCGTGATCCGGCTCGAAGGCCGCAAGGTGATCCGCACCGAGGTCAGCAACGACTGGGGCAGCCGGCTCCAGTGGAAGGTCCGCCGCGACGGCAAGGACGTCGCCACCATCCCGGCCCGCGCCGAGGCCGTCTACGAACACACCGACAAGGCGCCGGGGACCTACGAGATCGTGCTGGAAATGTGGCAGTACGAGGGCTATCGCGTCAAGGAACACGGCAAGTTCGTCGAGGTCTCGAAAAAGGTGAGCTACAAAATCTAGGAGTCAGTGAAGACAGAAAACCAGCCCAGAGCGCAAGCGACGGGTTCTTCTTTCTTCCCTGACTCCTGACTCCTGACTCCTGACTCCTGATAGGGGGCATGGCCATGTTGCATATCGGAAACGCCAACATTCCCACCTGCGGCGGGGTGACGCGGCGAAGCTTTCTTCAGGCTGGGGCGGCGGGCCTCGTCGGCCTGAACTTGCCCAACTTTCTTGCCATGAAGGCGGCCGGCGCCGTCGATGAGACGAAGGCGGACGTCAAGAACTGCATCACGCTCTTCCTTGTCGGCTCGCCCGGCCACGTCGATACCTGGGACATGAAGCCCAATGCCCCGGCCAACATTCGCGGGCCGTTCAAGCCGATCCAGACGAAGGTCAACGGCATTCAGATTTGCGAACATCTGCCGCTGATGGCGAAGCTGGCCGACAAGTATTCGCTGATCCGCAGCCTCTTTCACAAGAGTGCCGGCACCCACGAGACGGGACAGCAGTGGATGCAGACCGGCCACGGCTTCGACAACGGCGCGGCCCATCCGCACGCCGGCTCGGTCATCGCCCGCGTTTTCGGCCAGAAGAGCGCGCTGCCGCCGTCGATCGTCCTGCCGGTGAAGATCGGCAACACCGGCGGCGCCTCCTCGCGCTGCCAGACGGCCGGCTACCTCGGCAGCGCTTACGAGCCGTTCTTCCTCGAATCCGATCCGGCGAAGAGCGACTTCAAGGTGGCCAACCTGAGTCCGCCGCCCGGCCAGACGGAGTTCCGCATCAGCTCGCGCCGCAAGCTGCTCGCCGAACTCGACGCCATTCAGGAGAAGGTCGAAAGCGCCTCGACGACGACGCACGACACGGCCTATCAGCGGGCGTTTGGCCTGATCTCCTCGCCGGAGACGAAGAAGGCGTTCGACCTCGGCGCGGAGAAGGATTCCGTGCGCGACCGCTATGGCCGCAACACCTTCGGCCAGAGTTGTCTGCTGGCGAGACGTCTGATCGAACGCGGCGTCCGCTTCGTCACGGTCAACCACTTCGACACGGTTTTCGGCATCTCCTGCTGGGACATGCACGCGGACGGCGGCAGTCTCAACTCGACGCCGCAGGACTACGAACGCCATCTGCTGCCGCAGTTCGACCAGGCGTATTCAGCCCTGCTGATCGACCTCGACCAGCGCGGGCTGCTCAAGGAAACCGTCGTGGCGACGCTGTCGGAAATGGGCCGAACGCCGCAGATCAATCCGCGCGGCGGCCGCGATCACTATCCGCCGTGCTGGACGAACTTCCTCGCGGGCGGCAACATCAAGGGCGGGCAAGTGATTGGCGCATCCGACAAGATCGGCGGCCAGCCGCACGAGTATCCGATGGAGCCGCCGCGCGTCCTGGCGACGATCTACCAGGGCATGGGCGTCGATCTCGATCAGGTGATGATGCCGGGACCGGGCAGCCGGCCGATTCGTCTCATCGAGGCGGAGCCGATTCCCGAACTGGTCTGACAGGAGCCGGGTGCCGCGGTCGAGATAGCCGTGGCACCCGGACCGTTGAAAACGCTTCCGCGAGTCTGTCTCGGAGCGGTCCGTTCTCGGGCGGGCGGCAGCCGCGGAAAGAATTCGTTTTTTCTTCTTGCTGAGCGGCTGTTCCTCTCCCATAATACTGCTCATTCAGCTTCAGTTCGGGCAAATTTCCTTCCGGAGCGTGTGAAACGCAGAGAATGGAAACTTGCGCTGTGGCTCGAAAGGCGAGGCTAATTCCAACGAATGGTTCCTGGACACCCCGCCTTTCCGATATTCTGGGAAACACGCTGACGAGAGGTGCATCCATGTCACAAGGTCCTACCGGTCATCGGCCTGGCGGTTTGACGGCGCTGGCGGTCCTCAACTTCATTTTCGGCGGTTTCTATGCCCTCGGCGTCCTGGGGCTTGCTGTGGTTCTCTTCTTTGCGGGAGCGATCACGAGTGCGGCCGCGCGGGAGGGGGCGCCCGTGATTGCTCCCATCATGCCGCTCCTGTACTTGGCCTTCCTCCTCTACGCCATCGT
>JBBSDR010001463.1:0-2464 GCA_038240465.1 Gemmatales bacterium | reverse complement strand
TCGATGATCGCCTCGTCGTCGAGCTTCCGAACGATGGCGCCTGTCGGCACAGTACCATCGAGCGTCTTGGCAGCCAAATCGCGAAGCGCCGCAACCTTGGCTTGTGAAAAGCCGGCGCCGTGAATTGCCTGCTCGTTCATCGCGAGCAGATCATTCGGTTGAGGGAAGCGTCGTGCCGGAAACAAGGCCACGAACCGGCGCAAAATACTCTCCGCCGCTTTCTCGTGCAGTTGTTGATAGGCAATCGCTCGTGCCAACGATTCAAACGGCGACCGGCGCATCCGCGGCGTCAAGCGGTAGGGTCCGATGTCCCCAATTAATCGCTTCATGACCGGGTCTGTCTTGGATAGATACCTGATTTCTGCTGCCTGCCGATCCAGCTGAGAACTCACGGGCCTACCCCTAACTTGTTTCTCTGGTCAGAATGGCGTCGGCCTCGATCTCGACCAACATGTCCGGATCGATCAGCCGTTTGACCTCCACCATCGTCGTCGCAGGCCTGATCGTCCCGAAGACTTCGCCATGGGCCCGGCCGATGTCCTGCCATTGATCGATGTTCACCAGATACATGCGCGTTCGGACCACATCGGCAAGCGAGGCCCCAGCCTGCTGGAGCGCCGCTTCAATCGTCTTCAACGTCTGAACCGTCTGTGCATAGGGATCCCCCTTGCCGACCAGACCGGAGGGCGTCATCGCCGTCGAGCCAGATACCTGTATTGAGGTCCCGACTCGCACCGCTCGCGAGTACCCCAGCTTGCTCTCCCAAGGACCACCAGTCGAAATATTCTGCCGTCCCATCTGTTCCCTCCTACATTACAATGCCACCGCCGGCATGAATGTTCTGGCCCGTCAACCACCGGGCCTCTTCACTGACAACGAAGGCCACCACGTCGGCGATGTCTTTAGGCGCACCAAGCCGCTTCAACGGCGACATCTGTATGCCAATCTGGCGAAACTGGTCTGTCATCATGCCCGTCTCGGTAAAGCCTGGCGAGACCGTATTCACGGTAATGCCTCGTGGAGCGAGTTCCTGCGCCAGTCCTTTTGTGTACTGTTCCAGCGCACCTTTGCTGCCAAGATAAGCCGTCGCACCGGGAAAACTCAAATGGGTGCCATCGGTCGAAATGTTCACGATGCGGCCACCCTCTTTGAGTACCCCGGCTGCTTCCTGCATCGCGAAGTAGGGACCCCTGGCGTTCAATGCGATGATCTGGTCGAAGTCAGCCACTGTGGTCTCCATGAGAGGCTTAGGCATAAACCGCCCAGCATTGTTGACGAGGATGTCGAGTCGGCCGAATTGCTTCACTGTCTCGATCACGAGGCGACGCGCCTCTGCAACCTGGCTCATGTCAGATTGGACAGCGACTGCCTTCCCACCCTTCGCCTGGATGCCTGTCACGACTTGCCGGGCTTTCTCCACACTTGTTCCATAATTCACCACCACGATCGCCCCGTCTTCGGCCAAGCGCTCCGCGATCGCCTGTCCGATTCCGCTGGATGACCCGGTGACAATCCCAACTTTTCCGCTAAGTGAGGCCATGATGTTTCCTTTGCCTTTCCTATTGAAGAAGGGTCGAAGGGTGCTCCCAGGTTGTTGAGTACACCAATTCTGTCAGCAGCTTGCGGGCTCTTGGTTGAGCTTCCCTCGCACGCAGGAGGTCCGACAGTTGGGCAGGATCGCCTGGATAACCGACCGCAATCATGGCCACCGGATCATAGCCCTCCGTGATTTTACAGTCCGCTCGCGCCTTATCGAGTCGAAAGCCCGCCATCTGATGGGCAACAAGCCCGAGCGCCGTGGCCTGGAGGACGAGATTCTCTACCGCCATACCCGTGTCATGGAGCGCGTGGCGATTCGGCGAGCCATCCTCGAACTGCAGTTTTGCCACGGACAGCAGCAGCGCCGGTGCACGATGCGCCCATTTCTGATTACCTTCAACCAGACAATTGAACAACCGGTCATACTCAGTCGAATTCTCTTTCGTGGCAACCAGGAATCGCCAGGGCTGTTCATTATTCGATGAAGGTGCCCACCGTGCCGCTTCGAAGAGACTTCGCAACTTCTCCGGTTCGACAGGCCGATCGTCAAAGGCGCGTGGACTCCAACGCTGACGCAGCAAGTCATGGATCGGGTATTGCGTGTCAGCCGGTTTTTCCATGTCCTCCTCTAGCAGGGTGTTGAAAAAGTCGCTCTTCTCACCCACCCGACCCCGGCGCGCCGAGGCGCGCCTTTTCCCACGCAGCGTTCTCGCTTCACTCAGAGGCTCAACGTACCGAAGTGTAAGCCTCGCCTCTTCGCTTGCTGCGGCCTTGCTGGACAGCCTTTTTGAGCATCCTGCGTGGTGTACTCTTGTTATCCCAGACGTGCAGATCAGTGAAATTCCAGCGTGCCCACAAGTTTTTCCGCACCCTGCTATCCTTTGCTACCGTCCTTGGGTAGGTCCTTCTCAGGAGACCAGCCACC
>JBBSDR010001462.1:0-2467 GCA_038240465.1 Gemmatales bacterium | reverse complement strand
CGTTCGCCATCCGCCTCGGCTTCAAGGCTGTCGAAGATCGGCCGATTCGCTCCTGCCGTTTCCTTCAGCTTCGCGGCGGACGCGGCGAGTTTGTTGCCGGGGATGTCGTCCCACCAGGCCTTGGCCTTCGGCGGCGGTTGCACCGGCGGGTCCACCTTCGTGATGGGGGCCGGCTTCTCCTGACCGGAGCCTCGCTGGCTCACGATCAGCGCGACCACACCCCCGACCGCGAGGAAAACGCACAGCCCGACTCCCGCAGCGATCCATTCCCTCCGCCGGCCGCGGCGTTCCTTTTTCTCTTCCTGCTGGGGAGCAATGCCCGCGACGGTCAACGTCACCGAGACGACAAAACGCTGTTGGCCATTGCCCTGGAAGGTGACGGCCGCGTCGAGGGTTTCTCCCGGGCGGGGCGGGACCTCGATGGACAGGGGGATGGTGATGCTGTTGCCTTGGGACTTGCCCGGGAGGACCTTGAGCCAATCCTCGTTGCTCTCGCCCTCCGCGAAAACCAACCGGGCTTCCTCGCTGCGGATGACCACGTTTCTCGTCAGGCGTTTCCCCACTTCGCCCCGGCACTCGATCCGCTCCGTGTCGATCTCAAGGCGGGGCGGCTTGGTCAATCCGAGCGCTTCAAAGAACTGCTGCAGGGCGCCCTTGCCCCGGGCCTGCGTCCCTTGAATCGGATACGTCCAGCCATTGCTCTCGTACCAGGCCCTTACCACCCCCTGTTCAAACAGTGCGGCTGCTTCCTTGGGATGCTCTTTCGCCTTGACCGCCAGTTCTCGCGGTGTGGTGGCGCCGGCCAAAACATTGTTGGCCTCCTTGCCTGCGGGAAACGGGCGAATTGGCACGTTCGCGCGCACCACAACGGTCTTGCTGCCGCCGTTGGTTTCGATGACGATCTGCCCGATCAGTGGCTTTTTTCCCGCCCGTAACGTGTGGCCCCCGACGCGCACGGACAGCGTGTAGGTGTCTCGGGTTTGAAAGAGTTTCGTCGAGGCATTCCCCTGGCGGTCGCCGAAAGAAAGCCAGTCGCAGTCCGTCGTCACCGAGCCACGCAGGAGAAGCACGCCCTGGTTCTCGATCACCAACTGGAACTTGTGGTCCTTACCCGGTTCGAGGTCGCCCAGGTCCTCCGTCAGCGCGGTCATCGCCAACGTCGGCGGGCGCAGGGCCTCGATGTCTGCCGGCAGTCCTTCGAGAAGACGGCACAGGCCGATGTCGGAATCGGTTTCTTTGGAAGACTGTCTGGCAAGGACGGCGAGGTCGATCCGCCCGATAGTGCTGAAGAACGACTCCCAGGTCCCATTGAGCAGATTCGTGCGCGCCTCGTTCCAGCGCCGGTCACAGGCAAGGACCAGTTGATTGTAAGTCGCGCAGCCCTGGCCATCGGAGAAGCTGAAAGGCAGAGGAAAGGGCCGAGCGCCGAGTCCGACCGGCCCCGGCTCCCCCGCCGCATTGAGGACCCTGCCATCGTAGAAGCAATAAGCAGCGTTCGCGGGGTTGACTCTGGAACACGTTGGGCAGCGAATTGGCATGAAAACCCCGGAATCGCGAGATTTCGTGGAGCGCTCGACCCCGCTGTGTTTTTTGACCTGCTCCGGCATATTATCTTACATCCTCGGCGTGGTCCTGGCGCTATCCGGCTCGTGGACGTGATGAAACCGTGCGGCGGGTCCCCGGGTGGGCGACGCTTTTCGCCTCCTGGCCCCTGCCTTGATAGCCTTGCACATCGATTCGACAGTCTCGACCGGAATGTCCCGGTCGATTCCGCCGTGGACTCACCTCACTGCGGGGCGTTCGGAATGGGAGGCATTCAGTATTAGAGCAACCGCATTCTCCCGGGGCAAGAAAAAAACGAAAAAGCGGCTCTGCGCCTATGCCCTGGTGCGCCGGCTGGCCTACTGAACACTTGTAGCGAAGCTGGCTGTGATAGACATCCCTTGATCGGACTGGGCCGGCAAAGGTGTCAGACGTGAATGTCACTGCCCTGCGCAACTGGTTGAGCAGACGGGAGCATCAGGGGCACCTGTCCCCCAATGGGCAGGAGCCGAAGAAATGACCTTCTCCGTCGTCCCCATCGTGGAAGGACAGACTGACCAGGGTTGCATCGAACGGTTGCTCCCTCGAGTCTGGGCTGAGTTGCTTTGCCGGTCCGAACGGCTTCAGATCGTGGGGCAGGATTTATCGACACGTCAAGCGCGTCGGACTAAAAATTGAACCGCACGCCCACATGGACCCCATGAGTCCAGAAAGTGCTGCTGCGGAACGTCGTTCCCGGATGTGGCGACGTCCCGAGTCGGTTCGGGTCTCCCACCGCGTTGATATTTACCGTCGTGTCGATCTGGTCCTCCGGCCGGGCCACACTGTTCCAGAAGAGGGCGTCATAACCCAGATCCAGATAGATGTACTGGTTGATCTCCCACACCAACTTGGCGTCGATCTCCGGTACCACGCCGACCACATT
>JBBSDR010001461.1:0-2474 GCA_038240465.1 Gemmatales bacterium | reverse complement strand
GAAGATGAAGCCGCGCGTGAAGACCATGAAGTCGGATTGTTGCAGCACCACTCCGTAGGCGGCATCAACACCCAGGCCGAGTGACGACGCCGGCGTCTGGTAGGGGAGTGCGTGCCAAACGATATCCCGATTGGTCAGGAACTCCTGATGCGTCGGCGAATAGCGACCAAAAATGCGCCAGGAGGCCATGTTCCAGCGGCCGGCGGCCGTGTTCAGCCCGACGACGATCAGCGTGAAGCCGAGCAACGCCAGCGCGATCCAGACCATCTGCCGGGCGCGCCACTGCCGCTGCCAGGACAGCCAGACAAGAGCGCACCAGGCCCGCAACGGGCTGGGACCACCTTGCGGCAGAGTTCTCGATGCCTCGACACTCATGAAGCGATCACTCCTCCACCGAGCAGGTAGCCAAGGACTGAAGACGTCGAGTCGTCGAGCGGCAACACCTCGCGGACCTCGTACCACTCTTCCAGCACCAGACGGCCCAGGGCTTGAAAGAAATCGCGCGGCTGTTTCGCCCTGACAATCAGACGCCCGCGTTCGCTCTCGGGTTCCTCATCAAGGACCTCGACCGAGACAACCATGGGCAGTGCCAGCAAGCGCACGGCCAGGTCGCGATGAGCGGGACAGGGATGCAGGGATGACTGTGCCGATGGTTCCGGATGTTCTACGTGGAACAACTCTGCCGCCCGGTCTGAATGCCCCGACCAGGACCAGACGCGCTCCAACTCGATCCGGATCGAGAGAGGGTGATCGTCGAGCCGATCGCGGATGCTTGAGACGGACCCGACGGCGGCGATCCGGCCGCGGGCCATGATGGCGACCTGATCGGTCAGTTTCTCCAACTCGTCGAGTTCATGGCTCGAGATGAGCAGACATTTCCCTTGTGCCGCAAGTTGCAGGAACAGTTCGACAATCTCCTGCCTGCCTACCGGATCGATGCCGCTGAGTGGTTCGTCGAGGATCAGCAGCGGCGGATCGTGCAGCAGCGCCTGGGCCAACTTGATACGCTGCCGCATGCCCTTCGAGTAGCCTCGTAGCCGGCGCGTGGAGCGGTCCGCCATGCCGACGAGATTGAGTACGTTTTCGGTGCGTTCGTGGCATTCGGAGCGGGAGTAGCCGCACAGCTTGGCCATGGTCAGGACGAACTGCCGGCCGGACATCTCCTCGTAGAAGGCGTCCGTCTCGGGACAGTATCCCGTGAGCAGGCGCGCCCTGCTGTTCCAGGCGTCCTCACCCAGAACCTCGACGTGTCCAAGGTCCGGGCGCAGTTGCCCGGCTGCCAGGCGCAGAAGGGTACTCTTGCCCGCGCCGTTGGCTCCGACAAGGCCCGTGATTCCGGGACGCAGTTCGAGCGTCACCTGGTTGGCCCCGATAACGGGGCCATACCACTTGGTAACGCGCGTGAAGGCCAGCACCGGCTGAAGGGCAGGCGCCGGCTCCCGAGCTTCCACATAGGGCCGCTCAGTAACTGGCGCCGGCGCGATCAACTGACGATCTCGACGGCCCGGATCTGTCGAATCAAGAAGATCAGGCATGTGAGACTCACCACTCCAAGGACGGCGGAGGCTTCGAGCAATTCTGGCTGCAGTCCTCTGCCAAGGGTCTTGACATCCAGTCCCAGCATCGCGTTGCCCAGCAAGTACATGTCATTCCACAGGTCGATCAGCTTCCAGCGCGGATCGTAGCCAAGCCGATCGACCAGCGACTCGGCAAGCAGACGGAAGAAGAAGAACAGCGTCGTCCAGATCATGACAAGCGGCACTGTGCGTCGCACCGCCACGGCCATCGTCAGGATCAGCAGGCCCAGCACGACCGTCAGCACCAGCCCGTAGCCTAGGATGCCGAACATCAGGGGCCACTGTTCGCCGGCGTAGTCGTACTCCGCGAGGACGGCATACTGAAGGAACAGTACCAGGGCGGGCAGAGTTGTCAGGCGATTGATGATGACGGCAACGGCAAGGAACTTTCCAGCGAGATAGTGTCTCCCGGTAAGGGGCTTCGAGAGATAGAAGGACAGGCTGCCGTGGCGAAAGTCGTTGCCGACCAGGTGCATCCCGGACAGGGCGAGGATAATCATCGTCATGTAGCCCTGATACCAGATGAAGTTCCGATAGGTCTCGCCGGAGCCATTGAACTTCAGGGCATTGCGAAAGATCTCGACAAGCCGTTGCGGCCGAACCGAGACACCCGCGACGGGAATCCGGCCTCCCTGATCGAGCATGCCTTCGGCCGCGAACAGCAGGTACTGGCCGAAGAAAAACAGCAGAAACATCAGCAGCGCCAGGCCGTGCAGGATCAGGAACATCCAGCGCCGATCGATCTGCGACAGAGACATCCGCGCGATGGGCCAGACGCTGCGATGCGGCGAGGAGAGCCGTCCGCGCCAGGCCCGGTAGTAAAGTAGCTGCACTCCCAAGCGCCCGCTACTTAGAAGCTGTAATTATTGGGCGAGCCGCGAGCGTCAGCGACCGGAG
>JBBSDR010001460.1:0-2477 GCA_038240465.1 Gemmatales bacterium | reverse complement strand
TCCGCGATCTGAAGACGAAGGAGCGATTCGCGCCAGGCCAGGAGATCGGCGTTCGCATCGGCCGGCGCGCGCTGGAGAACGGGCTATTGTGTCGCTTCGATCCGCACTGGCTGGCGTTTGGTCCCTCGTTGATCGTGACGGCGGAGCAGTTAGACGATATGCTTGCGGTGCTGGACCGCAGCATGGGCGAAGTTCTGTCGCCGGCGTCGGTGCAAAGGTGAGGACGATCGAATGTCTCTGACTGATACCCAGCCTGAAGCCAAAGAAGTCCTCGCGCGTGTTTATCGGCTGATGTCACCCGCAAGGAAGTGGATGACCGTTGATGGCGGGTATCGATCGCTTCGCGTGCTGCATGCCGCAGGGGTCCGGCTCCGGCAACCCGAGGCTACACCAGGACAGATCCTTGCCGATTGGGTAAGCAGAGTGTTGAACTGTCCCCACGTCCCCATTGCGGAGGCACGCGAAGTGGATCCGATGTCGATGAGCGTGAGCGAAGCCCGAGACGTGATCCGCGTTCTTCAGCGACTGTCCATCCCATACGCTCTGGGAGGCTCCATGGCGAGTTCGATCCACGGAACGCCTCGCGCCACTCAGGACAGCGACATCAGTGTCGCGCCGTTCCGGGATCGAATCGCCGCGTTCATGGCGAGTTTCAATGAGGACTTCTACCTCAGTGCCGTTGCGATTGAAGATGCCCACCGGAACCATTCTTCGTTCAACATCATCAACACTCTTACAGGCTTCAAGACCGACCTTTTCGTCGTCGGCCCCGGCAGTTTCGCCGAGACGGCTCTGGCTCGGCGCCAGCCCGTCTCCCTCCCGGACGCTCCTCAGGAGCCGATCAATCTCGTGACCCCCGAGGACATCATTCTCCTCAAGTTGCGCTGGTATCGAATCGGCAATGAAACGCTGGATCGGCAGTGGACCGATGTCTTGGGAGTCATGCAAGCACAACGGGGACGGCTCGATCTGTCCTATCTCGATCGGTGGGCGCAGCAACTCGGCGTGGCCGATCTGCTCGCGCGGGTCCGTCAAGAAAGCGGCTTGTGATGGACCACCTGGATGTCGCGTGGTTCGCCTCTGCGCCGGAATGTTCAAGGGGTCGCGGGCGTCCCTCCAGAGATCGCTTCGTCATTCGCTGTCGCTGCGAGTGCAACAGCGCGAGGGCGCATCAGTTGCACGACAGCGGGACCTCGCGCAGGGCGAACCGTCGTATCCCCTTCTTCCGCATCGATGAAGATATCGACTGCACCGATGCTGTTTGTTTGGCAATCTCTCTCGGAAGAGTGACCGGCCGCAACGGGGGTAACGTTCATCGCTCGCGCCTTGTTTGAGGAATGAGTCCTGCTCAGCACTGAAGACTGTTATTCCCTCTATCATGGGTCTTTTTGAGATGTCCAGCGAATTTCGCGAGGAATTCGTTGGCGAAGGCTGGCAGGCTTCGCAACTGACGGTGTCGCCGCCCTGGTGGCGCGTCAAGAAAGCGAGTTGTGATGGCGAGTCCTTCGGATGCTCCTTCCGCGAATCGAGGCCGGCTCTATATTCTGCTGGCCGCCATCCTCTGGAGCCTCAGCGGCGCTTTCACCAAGCTGCTCACCAAACCCACCGGCTTCGGTCTCGATGAACCGGCGCTCGCCGGACAGCAAATGGCCTGCTTCCGCACGCTCTTCGCCGGCCTGTTTTTGATCTGTTTCCTCCGGCCCAGCCACATCTCGTTCCGTCCGCTGATGCTCGTCATGGTCGGGTGCTTCGCCTCAATGAACTACCTGTTCGTCGCGGCCATGCACGGCGGCACCGCGGCCGACGCCATCCTGTTGCAGTACACCGCGCCCATGTGGATGTTCCTTGCCTGCGTCTGGTGGCTCAAGGAACCTGCCGATCGGCGCAGTCTGCAATCGATCCTCGTCGGCCTTCTCGGCGTCGGCATCATCGTCGCCGGCGGCTGGCAGGATTCGCAACTCGACGTCGTCGCCCTCGGTCTCGGCAGCGGCTTCATGTATGCAGGCGTGTTGATCTGTTTACGCGTGCTGCGGGACTGCTCGCCGGCCTGGTTGTCGGTCCTCAATCACACGATTGCCGGACTCGTCCTGTTGCCGTTCGTGCTGCCGCTCGATCCGAAGCCTGCTCCGGCTCAGTGGGTGGTCCTGTTCCTCTTCGGCAGCGTGCAGATGGGCATTCCCTATCTGCTGATGGCGCGCGGGTTGCGCACTGTCAGCCCGCAGGAAGCCGGCACCATTACGCTGCTTGAGCCGCTTCTCAATCCGCTGTGGACGTACCTGGTGGCGCGCGAAGTGCCGTCTGTCTGGACGTTCGCCGGCGGCGGGTTCATCCTCGGCGCCCTGGCGTGGCGCTACTGGCCGCGCCAGGCGGGGCGGGGGGGGGGGCGGCGGCGGCGGGGGGGCGCGCGGCCCCCCCCCCCGGCGTGCCGGCGGGGGGGCGCCCGCGCCCGCGGGGGCCGCGTCGGGCGCCGGAGGGCG
>JBBSDR010001459.1:0-2478 GCA_038240465.1 Gemmatales bacterium | reverse complement strand
GGCCATCCTTGTCCTTGAGGAAGATGTTCGTCACCCGGCGCGAGATTTCCTCCGCCACCTGATACAGCGTCATCAAGCGGCCGGAACCGGCCGGGCATTCCACTTTGAAATCGTTGCCGTAGTAGATTCAGTATTGCAGCAGCGCCCGGATAATCAGGGCGTTGACCGGCATCCAGATGGGGCCGCGCCAGTTGGAGTTGCCCCCGAACATGCCGGTGTCGGATTCCGCGGGAAGATAGGAAACGCGGTACTCCTGGCCGCCGGCGTGGAAGACAAACGGATGCTCGGCGTGATAGCGCGACAGCGAGCGGATGCCGAACTCGCTGAGGAATTCGTTTTCGTCCAGCAGCTTGGCCAGCACGCGGCGCAGCTTGGTTTCGTCGAGGATGGAGGCGAGCCGGCGGCCGGCAACGCCTTGAATAACAGGGTCGTGCATCGCGCCCCTCAGTTCGGGGCGTCCCTTGAGGAAGGCTGACAGGTGTTCTTCCAATTCCGGGTATTTCGTTATCAGTGCTCCCTCGAAAGTCGTGGCCGCGCACAGCGGCAAAAGGCCCACCATCGACCGAACTTTCAGACGCTGGGCGTGGCCGTTGGGCAAGCGCAGCACGTCGTAGAAGAATCCGTCCTCTTCGTCCCACATGCCCACGCCCCCGCCCACATTGCCCATTGAGGAGGCGATCCACAGGTAAGGCGAGCGGCAGGTTCAAACCTACCCGGTGGGACAGGCGTCTCGCCTGTCCGGACAGGCGAGACGCCTGTCCCACCGGGTAGTTCACCTCTTGCCGGTCGCCTAATGCTGGGTAAACTTGAGCGCCATGTCGGCGTAGTCCGGATCGGTCATGGCCAGGGTGCCGGCGATCTGGAGCATGTTCTCGCAGAACAGGCACATCCAGGCCGTGCCGTCGGCTTGCTCCAGGTAGCCGCCCGTCGGCAGTGGAGCGCTGCGGTCGAAGACGCCGATGTTGTCAAGGCCCAGGAAGCCGCCCTCGAACACGTTCCGCCCCGAACGGTCCTTGCGGTTGACCCACCAGGTGAAGTTGAGGAGCAGCTTCTGGAAGATGGCCTTGAGCCAGTCCCTGTCGCCTTCCTCCTTCTTCGCCGTTTCCAGGCCATAGGTGAAAACGGTGGCCCAGGCATGCACCGGCGGGTTGACGTCTCCGAAATTCCACTCGTAGGCCGGAATCTGGCCGTTGGGGTGCATGTAACGTTCGCGCAGCATCAGCTTGAGCTGGTTCTTGCCGAAGTCCGGGTCCACCAGCGTCAGGGCGACGACATGGAAAGCCAGGTCCCAGGCGGCAAACCAGGGATACTCCCACTTGTCCGGCATGGAGATGACGTCGCCGTTGTACATGTGGTGCCAGTGCTCGTTGCGCGGAGATTGCTTGCGGTTCTCCTTGAACGGATCGCAGCCGCGCTCCTCGAGCCACTTGTCCACGTCGTAGTGGTAGAACTGCTTGCTCCACATCATTCCCGCCAGCGCCTGGCGCATGACGCTGGCCTGGTCGGCGTTCAGCGAATGGGGGATGACGGTGCCGTAGAACTGGTCGGCTTCCTGATGGCGGAGTTTCAGCACACGGTCGAAATCATGGAAGGGACTGCTGTTGCCGGGCGCGACATCCGACAGCCGCAGGCGCACCACCTCGCATTCCCCTGCTTTCACCGTCACGCGATAGTGAGCGGCGGCTTCGTCCCTTTTTGCTCCGGATTCACGGCGTCATTCTGGCCGTTGACGATGCAGTTGTTGATGCTGTCCTTGACGTAGGGGCTGCGGTTGGCAACGCCGAAGATCCGCTGCGTGTTCGTCTCGTTTTCCGCGAACAGGAGGGCCGGGTTGCCGTCGCAGTAGAGGTAGCGCTCGCCCAGGGTGGGATGGACTGCCTTGACGGCATTGCCGACGCGCTGCAGCCCCGGCCGGCCTGCGGCACCGGCCCACGACCATTCATTGCGGAACCACAGCGTGGGCAGGACGTGCAGTTCGGCCGCTTCCGGTCCGCGATTGTGGACGCTGATCTGAATCAGCATGTCCTCCGGCGATCCCTTGGCATATTCCACGAACACGTCGAAGTAGCGATTCTGATCGAAGACGCCGGTGTCGAGCAGTTCGTACTCGAATTCCATCCGGCTGCGGCCGCGGCTGGTATCGACGAGGTTGGCGTACGGGAAGGCGGCTTGCGGATACTTGTAGAGGTACTTCATGTACGAGTGCGTCGGCGTACTGTCGAGGTAGAAATAGTATTCCTTGACGTCCTCGCCGTGATTGCTCTCGCTGTTGGTCAGTCCAAAAAGGCGTTCCTTGAGGATTGGGTCCTTGCCATTCCACAGGGCGAGCGCGAAGCAGAGGTACTGACGGTCATCGGAGATGCCAGCCAGGCCGTCCTCGCCCCAGCGATAGGTGCGGGAGCGGGCCTGGTCGTGGGTGAAGGAATCCCAGGCGTGCCCCCCTTCGCTGTAGTCTTCGCGGACAGTCCCCCACTGACG
>JBBSDR010001458.1:0-2479 GCA_038240465.1 Gemmatales bacterium | reverse complement strand
GCTCCACGCTCCACGCTCCACGCTCCACGAGGGAAAGACATGGATGGTCGCTTCTCTCTGATCCTGGGGCTGGGAGTGGCGGTACTCGGCGGGACGGCCGGGTGTACGCCTTCTTTCAATTCCCGCCAGCCGAACCCGCCGCAGACCTCGGAGAGCCGGAAGGTTACCGGCGAGAAGACCGTCGTGACGGCTGAAGATGCCTCACATGCCAAGGAAAAAGAACTGCCCAAACGCCAGCCCAAGCCGATGAGTTGCGTCGCCGCCGGCGATTTCTACTACCGCGAATCGCTTGCGCCGGGCCGCTCGACCGAAGATCAACGGCAGCGGCGCGACACGGCCAAGCGAGCCTATCAGCAGGCGCTTCAGATCGATCCCAACTGCCATGAGGCCCATCGCGGTCTGGCGCGGGTCTACGCCGCCGACCTGGATCACGAACGGGCCGTGTCGTCCTTTCGGGCCGCTCTCCGTGGAGCGCCGAATGATGCGAACCTGTGGTTCGAGTTGGGCATGACTCACAGCCAGCACAAGGAATGGGACCCGGCCATCGAGGCGCTGTCGCGCGCCGCCGAGTTGAATCCCGAGGAACACCAGTACGCCAACGTCCTCGGTTTCTGTCTGGCGCGGGCCGGCCGCTACGAGGAGAGTCTCGCTTACTTCACCAAGGTCGTCGGCGAGTCGAAGGCGCGCTACAACATCGGCCGGATGATGCTTCACCTCGGCCAGACCGACCAGGGCCGCCAGCAGTTGCAGCTATCCTTGAAGGCGGACCCGAACTTCGACGAGGCGCGCAACCTGCTCGTCCAGATGGACGAGGGCGCGAAGAAGCCGGGACAGCCAATCGTTCCCGTGGACTATCAGGAACAGACGCACTGACGAGACGGAGCAGAAAAATTCGAGCGAGGAAGGGGCGTTCCATGACGGAGCATTCCTCCCTCGCTCTTGCGTTTGCTGCGCGGATATAATCATGGAGGAGGAGTGATGTCGTCGAAACCCTTCGATGTGACGCTGAAAGACCTGATCGAACTCGAGCCGGCTGTCTGGGTGGATCTGCTGGGGTTCAAAGGAGTGCGTTCGGCGGGGACCATCGACGCCGACATTTCCACGCTGACAGCGGCCGCCGACAAGGTGATCCGGATCGAAGATGCCCGCAGCGTCTGGTTGCTCAACCTGGAGCCGGTGTCGAGCCACTCGGGGGATGTTCCCGAAAGGGTCCACCTTTACAGCACCGTGTTGAATCATCGGCATGGTCTGCTGGTGCGGAGTGTGGTGCTGTTGCTGCGGCGCGAGGCCAACGCGAGCAACCTGACCGGTGTCTTTGAGCTTTGCTTTCCCGATGAGGACACGCCGTATGAAGTCTTTCGGTATCGGGTCATGCGGCTGTGGGAAATGCCGCTGCGGACTCTGTTGGAGGCCGACCTGGTCGCGATCCCCTTAGCGCCGTTGACCGACGAGGCTGCGGAAGACCTCCCTGAGGTGATGCGGCGCATCGAACAGCGGATGCGTGACGAGACGAATTCCGAAAGGGCCGACATTCTGCGAACTGCAACATTCGTCCTTCTCGGACTGCGATATCCTGACGATGTGGTGGAACAACTCTATCAAGGAGTCAAAGAGATGGAAGATTCATCGACCTATCGCCTGATTGTGTCCAAGGGAGAGAAGAAAATCTTGCTCCGTCAGGGGACGAAAAAGTTTGGCCCTCCCGACGAGGATGCCCTGGCCGCCTTGAATCGCATCAAGGATCTGCAAGCGTTGGAGGATCTCGGCGAGCGCTTGCTCGAGGTAGCTACCTGGCAAGAACTTCTGTCCGCGCCCCCGACGTGATAGGCAATCCTCATGCGGCGCGGCTCCGGTATCGCTCTGCTGTTGCTCCTCGCCCTGATCGCGCTGATCCTCCGCTCCGACAGTCAACCCGCCCCCGTCATCGCTGGCGAAATCCACAACTCCCAGGGGCCGCTTGCGGACGTACTCGTTCGCTACAAGGGCCATGCTGGCAGCACAATCAGCGATCGCGCCGGCCGCTTCCGTCTGCCGCGCGATCCACACGCGCGCCGCGTCACCGCCTCGAAAGCCGGTTACTTCATCGCCGGTTCCCCTCTCGATGTCGATCCTCTCCGGCTGCTGCTCCAGCCACTGCCAAACGTGGACAACGCGGACTATCACTGGATTGATCCCGGCCCCGACCCGAAGGGCGAACACAACTGCGCCAACTGCCATCAGGAGATCCATCGCGAGTGGAACGAAAGTGGACACGCGCGCTCGGCAACGGGACGGCACTTTCGCGATCTGTATCTCGGCACCGGCGGCGGCTGGAGCCTGCTCGAACAACATCCCGAAGGCGCGGGCGTCTGCGCCGCCTGTCATGCGCCTTGGGGGTTGTCCGACAACGTCGTGTGGATTTTCCCGCCGGGGCCGCGGCGGACGATTCCGCAGCACACCGACTTCGACCAGACCAACGCATTGCGCCTGATTCAGCGCG